>DOLC01000066.1 GCA_003509545.1 Peptococcaceae bacterium | reverse complement strand
AGATCTACGCTCTTTCCCTACCCGACGCTCTCCCGATCTCCCTGGCTTTAACCTTGGCGAAAGGCTAAAGAAAGGCCCGAGGCCATGAGAACCCTGCTGCCGGCAACTAAGGCAGGAGGCTTAAATCCTGCCGGGAGGCCTGTACTTTAAGCCTTTAAGCCAAGCAAAAGTCCTGCCCGCGAGGGAGGCCTTTGCGAGCGAAAGCCAAGCAGGCCGGGATCAAAACTGGGGATACGTCAGACCGCAGCTTGCTTGACAGCCGATGACCGAAAATAATACAATACCACTGAGGGAAACTAGGTGTTAAGGCGTACTACCAATCCTTGAAATAGAAACACCGTGAAAGGCTTGTGCCTTAAGCTTAAAAGGGGCCAGTAGGCGGCCTTTGACCATAATCGGGGTAATAGAATACGGACTGCTGAGAAGTAAGGGCCTTTCTCGTGCCCTGAGGCCGGAAGTAGAAACGGGTCCCGTTGGCCGGTTCTTACCCAGGAGGTGTATAGGTGTATCTTTTCAAGGGGAAAATTGGTAGGACGTCCTTCCCAAGCCGGGTTTCTGCTCGGCTTTATTTTATGTTAAGGGGGTGAGAGACATTTCCTATTGGATAGTAGCCCTACTGGTGGCGGCTTTGGCGGCAGGCACGGGCATCGGCTATGTTCTCCGCAAGTATATGGTGGAGACTAAGATAGCTTCCGCAGAAAAGTCGGCAGCGACCATTATCCAGGAGGCCAAAAGGGAGGCCGAGGCCAAAAAGCGGGAGGCTCTTTTGGAGGCCAAGGAAGAGGTTCACCGCCTCCGTAATGAGGTAGAGCGGGAAAACCGCGAAAGGCGCACCGAGCTCCAGCGGCTGGAGCGCCGCCTGCTGCAGAAAGAGGAGGCCCTGGAGCGGAAAGCCGAGGGCCTCGAGCGCAGGGAAGCCCATCTCCACCGGCAGGAGGAAGAGCTCCAGCGCCTCAAACAGCATTTGGAGGAGTTAAAGCGGCAGCAGGTGGCCGAGCTGGAGCGCCTTTCGGGCTTAACGACGGAGGAGGCCAAGGCGTTACTCTTAAAGAGCGTAGAGGAGGAGGTGCGCCATGAGGCCGCTCTGCTGATCAAACAAGTGGAAACCGAGGCCAAGGAGGAGGCCGACAAGCGGGCCAAAGAGATCATTACCTGGGCCATTCAGCGGTGTGCTCCTGAAGTGGTGGCCGAGACCACGGTTTCGGTGGTTAACCTGCCCAACGATGAGATGAAGGGGCGTATTATCGGCCGCGAGGGCCGGAATATCCGCGCCCTGGAAACCCTGACCGGTGTGGACTTAATAATCGATGATACTCCGGAGGCTGTTATTTTGTCGGCCTTTGACCCCATCCGGAGGGAAATAGCCCGGATTGCCCTGGAGAAGCTCATTGCCGACGGCCGCATTCACCCGGCCCGCATCGAGGAAATGGTAGAAAGGGCCCGGCGTGAGATCGAGCAGAAGATCCGGGAGGAAGGGGAACAGGCTGCCTTCGAAGCCGGGGTTCACGGCCTGCACCCGGAACTCATTCGGCTGTTGGGCCGGCTTAAGTACCGGACCAGCTACGGCCAGAACGTCCTTAAGCATTCCCTGGAGGTGGCCTTTTTGGCAGGCTCCATGGCGGCCGAACTCGGGGCCGATGTCCAGGTGGCCAAGCGTGCGGGCCTGCTCCACGATATCGGGAAGGCCGTGGACTTTGAAGTGGAAGGACCCCATGTTAATATCGGGGTCGAGCTGGCCAAGAAATACCGTGAGTCCCCGGAGGTAATCCATGCCATTGCCGCCCACCACGGGGATATAGAGCCGCGGAGCATCGAGGCCGTGTTGGTGCAGGCTGCCGACGCCATATCGGCCGCCAGGCCCGGGGCGAGGCGGGAAACATTGGAGGCCTATATTAAGCGGCTGGAGAAACTGGAAGAAATTGCCGACTCCTTCGGTGGAGTTGATAAGGCGTACGCCATCCAGGCCGGCCGCGAGATTCGGATTATCGTCAAGCCCGAAAAGATAGACGACACCATGGCCGCGCAACTGGCCCGGGACATAGTGAAGAAGATCGAGCAGGAACTGGAATATCCCGGTCAGATTAAGGTGGTGGTTATCCGGGAAACAAGGGCTGTGGATTATGCCAAATAGGCCGGGAAAGTACTTTTAAGGCAGGGTGGCAGAAGGGCCTTAAATTGCCATCCCTGCCACCATCTTTTTTACGGCCCGGACTAAAAGATGGCAGGATTTTTTCAAGAAGGTGCAGAACTAAGCCTTGAACACTGTTTGGACAGAAGGCAGGTGGCAAATATGGGCGTGCGGTACCGGTACAACGGCGAGATATCCGACAGCGTAGGTCTATTGATCTCCATACTGGTGCGCTACCCTGAGATAGGGACCATCAACTACGAACCAGGCGCCCGCATCCTCAAGTTTTCCTTTATGCTGAGGGGTCGGGTTTCCCGGGAGAAACTGGAAGGCTTCAGGGACCAGTTTGTGAAGTCTTTAGCTACCTTTAATCTTTTGGAGCAGCGGGAGGCCCAGGTGATCAGCCTGGATTATCATTGCTTCGAGCAGCTCGCCGTTCTCGAGGTGCAGAGGGACGTAGGAACCCTGTCCCAGGGAGAAATCGACCTCATAATGACCCTCGTACGCCAGGACTTCGGCGAGAGTTTGGTGGCGGAAGTCAATGAAAATGTGCAAGAAGAAGACCTGCTGGTACAGGAAGAAATAATCGACCACATGTTGGAGAGTATAAAGAGAGAGGCGACCCAGAAGAAGCTGATAGCCTTTAGAGAAGAAGGTCGGGTACTCGTCTTTAACAAGCAGTAGTGAGACCGGGAAGCAGGGGGTGCCGGCAGCCATAGGCGGAGACCTCCATACCCATACCACCGCTTCGGATGGAAAACTGACGCCCCGGGAATTGGTGCGTCTGGCGGGTGAAAAAGGGCTAAGTACCATAGCAGTTACGGACCATGATACGGTGGACGGCCTGGAGGAAGCCCTGGGAGCAGCCTCCCTTTACGGTGTGGAGGTAATCCCCGGCATTGAGCTTAGTACCGAGTGGGAGGGTCGCGATGTCCACCTGCTGGGGTATTATATCGATTTCGAGGGGGACAGGCTGCGCAGCTTTTTGCTAAAAAGGCAGGAGGCCCGATATACCCGGTGCCTGAAGATCGTTTCCAGGTTGCAGGAACTCGGTTATCCCCTTACGTGGGACGATGTGTCCGCCGTGGTCCGGGGGCGGGCCGTCGGACGCCTGCATATCGCCCAGGCCCTGGTGGCGCGGGGCTTTGTTCCCTCTATCGAGTTTGCCTTTTCCCGGCTTTTGGAACGAGGGCGGCCGGCTTATGTGCCCCGGCACAAACTTACGCCGGCCGAAGGCGTGGAGATTATCAGGTCTTGTCAGGGGGTGGCCGTACTGGCCCATCCCGGGCTCATAGGGGAAGACACCATTATAAGGGAGCTGGCGGGGAGGGGGCTTCAGGGGCTGGAGGCCTATTATCCCCGGCATAGCCGGGACGAGACGGCAGGTTACCTGGCCATGGCGGAGGAGCTGGGCCTCCTGGTAACCGGAGGCTCGGATTTTCACGGTTCTGACGTTCCGGAACATGCGGAGCTGGGGGCCGTGACCGTCGGCGAGGAGGTTATAGAAAAACTAAGGGAACAGGCCTGCAACCCAGGCAGAGGCGCCAAAGATCCGGCAGGCGGGGTCCGGACGCTGGGGGAGGGGGCTGAAGTAACTTGTGGCCCTTAGAAGGTGACGCTCAACGGTGGCCGCCGGGCGGTGCCCGGCAGCTACCGGGTTTACCGAAAACTTACATTCCGAACCCGTGGATACAAATACCCGTGTTTTTAGGGTTAGAATTTTTCCAAAAAGTATAAAAAAGTTCCAAGGATTATTGAGACAGAGCAAGAAATTTAGAAAGTAGACGTTCATGTGGCGAGCGGCACCGGCAGAAGGATGAAAACAGTGGGCCGGCATTTGTTTGGAGCGAGGGATTTGGTCCGGGGGGACCAGCAGCCTTGGCGACGGCGAGGAGGGAGGGCGGGGCCCAGGACAGGAAGTCCGAGGCCGGCCTCTGAAGAGAGGATGCTGAATAGGCCGGGAACCCGGTTCGCGAGCTTCGGGAAACTGGTGCGGTACGCTGAAGCAAGGATGCTGAATAGGCCGGGAACCCTGCCCGAGCCCGAGGCTGAGCCGTAGGCTGGTTTGCTAGGACCACTTAGCGAGGGAAAACAATGCCGGCCTGGAGACCGGAGAGAAGTTATTTTAGGGATAGATGTTCATGCCTCCTGCGGCGGCACCAGCAGGAAGATGAAAATGCTAAAGCGTATTTTCCCGATAGGCGCTCGCAAATCTTCACAAAAAAGTGGGTAAGACCACATGAACCGATTTGAGAGTTACTGCAATAATTCTTGATTTGGCAAAGGATTTTGCGCTATACTGAAGAAAAAGATAGCGGACCACCACAGGTGCCGCAAGGCTAAAAGGGAATCAGGTGAAAATCCTGAGCGGTCGCGCCACTGTAACCGGGGAGCCGTCCTTCGTAAAGCCCACTGGGGTACGCCCTGGGAAGGGGAAGGATGGCGGTGAGCCGGAGCCAGGAGACCTACCTGTGGTGACTCTAAACCCTCGCGTCAAGGGAAGGGCCCGCTGGAACGAGAATAGCAACCCAGCCTCGGGCGAGAGGTTGGGTTTTTTGGTATATGCGGCCGGCGGTGGAGGGGGGTTCGGGAGTTGGACCGAAGCAGGCTGGTCCTCGTCACGGGGGGAGTGCGAAGCGGCAAGAGCCGCTTTGCCGAGGAACTGGCAGCGAGTTGGGGCGGGGAAGTTGTTTATGTGGCCACAGCCAGGGTAACCGATGAGGAGATGGCGGCCCGGGTGGCCCGCCACAAGGCCCGGAGGCCGGAACGCTGGATTACGGTGGAGGAGCCCCTGGCCCTGGTCGAGGCCATCGCCGAATGGGGGAAAAGGGGAAGGGTCCTCCTGGTTGACTGCCTGGCGGTTTATGTGGGCAATCTCCTGGTGGAGGAGGGGCTGGGCGAAGAGGAGGTTGTGGCGCGGTTGCGAGAGGTGGCCCTCCGAGCGCAGGAATCCCCTGCGGACGTTATTGTAGTCAGCAATGAGGTGGGATTGGGAGTGGTGCCGCCTTATCCCGTGGGCCGCCTGTATCGGGATCTCTTGGGCCTGGCCAACCAGGAAGTGGCTAACAGGGCCGATGCGGTCTATCTGGTGGTTTGCGGCCTGCCCGTGGAGATAAAATCCCTGGCTGCCCGGTGGTATGTCGAGGGACGGGAAGGGAAGCTCTATGGACGCGAAACTTAAGAAGGGATACACCACCGGTACCTGCGCCGCGGCCGCGGCCAGGGCGGCGGTACAGGCCCTCTTATGGCCGGACCAAATAGAGGACCGGGTGCGGATCACCCTGCCCCGGGGAGAGGTGCTCGAGCTCCCGGTGACGGTGCAGCGGGGGGAAGGTTGGGCCGAAGCAACGGTTATCAAAGACGCCGGGGATGATCCCGACATTACCCACGGGGTCGCCGTACAGGTCAGGGCGCGGCCGGGCGGGCGGGGGATCACCCTGAAGGCCGGGAGGGGGGTGGGAAGGGTAACCTTGCCGGGCCTGGCGGTGCCCGTGGGGGAGCCGGCCATTAATCCCGTTCCCCGGGCCATGATTTGCGCCGCCGTTAGGGATTTTATCCCCGCAGATAAGGGGGTGGAGCTCACCATAAGCATCCCCGGCGGGGAGGAGCTGGCCCGGCGAACCTTCAACCCTCAGCTCGGCATCGAGGGGGGACTGTCCGTTCTCGGCACTACCGGCATCGTGGAGCCCATGTCGGAAGAGGCGCTGCGCGTTTCCCTGCTGCCGCAGATTGACGTGGCCCGGGCCCTGGGATATACCGCCCTGGTCCTAACGCCGGGCCGGCGCGGCCGCTCTCAGGCGGTAGAGGGTTACGGCCTGCCGGTAAGGGCGGTAGTCCTTAGCGGTAACTACATAGGGGATCTGCTCCTGGCCTGTGCCGAACGCAGGGTAAAGAAGGTGCTCCTGTGGGGCCATGTGGGCAAGTTGGTGAAGGTGGCCGGCGGTATCTTTAATACCCAGAGCCGGACGGCAGATGCCAGGCGGGAGATCGTAGCTTCGTGGGCGGCGGCGTGGGGCCTCCCGGCCGAGGGGGTGAGGGCCGTGCTGTCCGCCAATACCCTGGAGGTTGTTGTTCAAGTTTTGCGCGGCTTCTGGGAGGAAAGGCGGTGCCGCGAATTCTGGGACTACCTCGCCTCCCTGGCCAGCAGGCGCAGCCGGGAGTTGACAGGGGGTGTCCTGGAGGTGGGGACGGCCTTCCTGAATCTGGCCGGGGGCGTCGTCGGCGTGGACGAGGAAGGGACCCGGATAATGGAGGAGTTGCGGCATGCAGGGTAAAAGGAAGACGTGGCTTACGGTGGTGGGCGTGGGGCCGGGGGATCCCAAGTGGCTGGTGCCGGCGGCTTACGAAGCGGTGGCCGGGGCGGAGATTCTGGTAGGAGGGAGCCGGGCCCTGGAACTGTTCCGGTTTCTCGATAAGGAGCGCAGGGTTATCGATGCCGACCTGGAAGGGTTATATCGTTATCTGACTTCGGTGGCGGGGCGGCCGACGGCCGTTTTGGTGTCGGGAGATCCCGGCCTGTACAGCCTTTTGCCCTGGCTCAAGGAGCGTTTTGCCGCCGAGGAAATACGGGTGGTGCCGGGAATAAGCTCGGTACAGCTGGCCTTTGCCCGCCTGGGGTGCAGTTGGGAAGGGGCCAGTATAATGAGCGTCCACGGGCGACCCTTAAACTCCCTGGATCCCTATCTGGAGAGACTGGCCCGGCGGGAAATTCTGCTGGCGGTCCTCACCGGCGGGCAGAATACGCCGGCCGCGGTGGGAGGATACATGGAAGGCAAAGGTTTGGGCGACACCGTCCTCTGGGTGGGAAGCCAACTGGGGGGGGCGGCGGAAAAGACGGCGTTGCTGACGGCCAAGGAGTTGGCCCGGGCCGATTTCGGGGGAGCGGCGGTGATCATAGGTGGGTTCTCCCATTGATAGGTGGCCGTACATAACCCCGGGTATTCCCGACGAAATGTTCGGGAGGGGAAAGGTGCCCCTCACGAAGGAGGAAATCCGGGTATTGACCCTGGCCAAGGCCCGCCTGGCCCCGGGCCAGACGGTATACGACATCGGTTCCGGTACGGGGTCCCTGACGGTGGAGTCTGCCCGGTTGGTCGTTCCCGGAACAGTCTACGCCGTAGAGGAGGATTCGGTGGCGGCCGATTTAACCCGGGCCAATGTCCGGGCCTTCGGCCTGGAGAATGTGGTCCAGATAGGGGGGAGGGCTCCTGAAGCCCTGGAGGGCTTGCCGCCGGCAGACCGTATTATTATCGGGGGCAGTGGCGGCCGGCTTAAGTGTATTCTGGAGCGCTGTAGCAGGGCCCTAAAACCCCGAGGGATCATAGTTATTAACGCCGTCACCCTGGACACCCTGTGGGATAGTCTGACCTTCGGCCGGCACCAGGGGTACGAAACCTCGGCGGTCGCGGTAACTGTAGCGCGTCTGGAAGAGGTGGGTGGGCGCTGCATGTTCCGCAGCCTGAACCCGGTTTATATCGTCCGGCTGGCCGACGGCCCCTGCCCTTAAGGGGACGGAAGGCGATAAACAAGGGACTTGAAGGCCCGAGAAGATTATCCTCGGTCCCGGTCGCAGGGGGGAAGAGAAGCGGTCGGTTCTCGAGGACCGGGAGACGACGGGAGGAGGGAGACCGTGGGAGGTAAGTTGTACGGGGTGGGAGTGGGTCCCGGCGATCCGGAACTCCTAACCCTCAAGGCCCGCCGGGTATTGGACGCGGTACCGGTCCTGGCGGTACCCGTTTCCCAGCGGGGGGAGGAAAGCCTAGCCCTGGGGGTGGTGCGGGGCTTTGTACGGCGGGACCAGGAGGTCCTTTCCCTGTTCATGCCCATGAGCCGCGACCGCACTT
This sequence comes from Peptococcaceae bacterium, assembly GCA_003509545.1. Classification (GTDB taxonomy): domain Bacteria; phylum Bacillota; class DSM-521; order Neomoorellales; family Neomoorellaceae; genus UBA12545. The sequence continues at coordinate 12,416 of DOLC01000066.1, read as the reverse complement.
ATCTGGTGAAGTGCTGGGAGGCGGCGGCCCGGGAGCTGTTGGGCAAGCTCCGGCAGGGCCGGGATGTGGCCTTCTTGACCTTGGGAGACGCCAGTCTTTACAGCACCTATAGTTACTTGATGGAAATTATTCAAAGGCTGGATCCCTCCGTCCCTATCGAGACCGTACCGGGTATCACTTCTTTCTCGGCGGCGGCCGCCAGGCTGAATCTCCCCCTGGCCAAGGGCGACGAGGCGCTGGCCGTTATACCTGCCCTTGAGGATCCTGAGATATTGGAGGAACTGATACCTTTGTTTCCCAATCTGGTGCTAATGAAGGTGGCGAGACGTTACGACGAGATCGTCCGTATCCTGGCCCGGGCCGGGGTGGCAAAGACCTCCGTCCTCGCCACCCGGTGCGGTCATCAAGGAGAATCCTTTTCCTGGGACCTGGAGGCCGGGATAGGACAAAGGCATGATTACCTTTCTTTGATTATTGTAAAGGGGCGGGGACAGCAGATATGAAAGTCTATTTTGTAGGGGCCGGACCGGGCGACCCAGAACTGATCACCGTTAAGGGGAGGCGCCTCTTGGCCCAGGCGGGGGTCGTTATCTATGCCGGTTCCCTGGTCAATCCGGCCTTGTTGGCCTGGGCGCACCCGGAAGCCGTGTGTTACGACAGCTCTTCCCTTACCCTGGAGGAGATCGTGGAGATTATGGAAGGAGGCGTCCGGCAGGGCCGGGAGGTGGTACGGCTGCACACGGGAGACCCATCCTTATACGGGGCCCTTCAGGAACAAATAGAGGCCTTGAAGGCCCGCGGTATCCCCTATGAGGTGGTGCCGGGTGTGAGTTCCTTCTCTGCGGCGGCCGCCACCTTGGGCCGGGAATTTACCGTGCCGGGGGGGAGCCAGACCCTTATCCTGACCCGCCGGGGAGGTCGAACACCCGTGCCCCCGGAAGAGGATCTTAAGACCCTTGGCGCCCACCGGGCGAGCCTTTGCCTGTTCCTGAGCGCCCATTGCCTGGAGGAGGCCGCGGCCGAGCTGGCCCACGGATACGGCAGGCAGGCGCCGGCGGCTGTGGTTTACAAAGCTTCCTGGCCGGAGGAAAAGGTCCTCTGGGGCACCCTCGAGGATATTGGAATCAAGGCCCGGCAGGCATGCATTGACCGCACAGCCCTCCTCCTGGTGGGCGATTTCCTGGCCGGGCCCTACCGGCGGTCCTGTCTCTACCATCCGGCCTTCGGCCACGGCTACCGGAAGGTGGAAAAATCGGGTGGGTGACGGGAACGGGGTGGCCATCGTGACCTTAACACGGCCGGGATACGAGACGGCCCGTAGGCTAGCCGGGGCTTTAGGGGAGAAAACTACGGTTTTCGTTCCCGCCGAGTTGAATCCAGGGGCAGGAGGAGAGAAGGGAGATTATTTCGACACCGCCGTCTATTCCGGCCCGCTATCCCAATTCCTGGCCCGGATCTTTCCCCGGTACTCCTCGTTAATCATGGTTATGGCCGCGGGCATTGCCGTGCGGGCTTTAAGTCCCCATCTTGTCTCTAAGAAAAAGGACCCGGCGGTGGTGGTAGTGGATGTGGCGGGGAAATATGCCGTCAGCCTCCTTTCCGGACATTTGGGCGGGGCCAACGCCCTGGCCCGCCGGGTGGCCGAAATCCTGAAGGGGCAGGCGGTGATAACTACGGCCAGCGAGGTCCAGGGGCTGCCGGCCCTGGATTTGGTGGCCAGGGAGCTCAATATGGATGTCCGGCCGGCGGACGCCCTCACCAAAGTAATGGCGGCCCTGGTCAACGGCGAGCCGGTGGAGGTCCTGGTGGAAAGGCCTTTACTTAAAGCCGTGGAGGGCCTCCTTCCGGGTCTGCAGCTACGCCCTTTGGAGGCCCCCCTTCCCCGGGGGATAAGGGACGCGGGGATTATGGTAACCTGGCGGCGCCTGCCCCTCCCGGGGCCGCGGTGGGTCTACTGGCGGCCCCGGGTGTTAAGCGCCGGGGTGGGCTGCCGACGGGGCACAAGGGCCGGTACGATTCTCTATGCCGTGGGGCGGGCCCTGGCGGAGGCGGGCTTGAGCGGCCGCAGCCTGGCTGCCTTGGCCACGGTGGATTTTAAGGGCGACGAGCCAGGGCTTAAAGAAGCAGCCGCCCGGCTGGGGGTTAGACTCCTAACCTTTACTCCCCAGGAACTGGCCGGTTGCCTGGAGCACCGGCCCTACCTCAGCCGTTCGAAAAGGGTGGAGAGGTTTACCGGCATCGCCGGTGTCTGCGAGCCGGCGGCGATCCTGGGGGCCGGAGAGGGGGATTTGTTATGGCCGAAAAAGAGCTTCCGGGGGGTTACCGTGGCCCTGGCCCTGGCGAAATAGCAGTGGTGGGCCTGGGGCCGGGCGGGGAGGAAGAAATGACGCCCCGCGCCAGGCGGGCCTTGGAGCGGGCGCAAGTAGTCGTGGGTTACCGCACCTATGTGGATTTAATAGCCCCCTTGGTGAAGGGTAAAGAAATACTGATATCCGGCATGACAGCGGAAGTAGACCGGTGCCGGCAAGCCGTGGAGAGGGCTGCAGGCGGAGCACGAGTAGCCCTCGTTTCCGGAGGCGATCCCGGGGTTTACGGCATGGCAGGGCTGCTCCTGGAAATACTTGCCGCCCACCCTCGGGCCAAGGGGATAAAGGTCGAGGTCATTCCGGGGGTGACGGCGGCAACGGCGGCAGCGGCCGCCCTGGGTGCTCCCCTGGCCCACGACTTCGCCGCCATCAGCTTGAGCGACCGCCTTACTCCCTGGGAGGTTATCGCCAGCCGCATTGAGCATGCGGCGGCGGCGGATTTCATCCTGGTGCTGTACAACCCTCGCAGCCGTGGGAGGCCCGATCACCTCCGTCGGGCCCGGGATATAATCCTTCGCTTCCGCTCTCCCGAGACGCCGGTGGGGGTGGTGCGCAATGCCGGGCGAAAAGGGGAGGAAACCTGGATCCGGGACCTGGCTACCTTTCTGGATTTACCGGTGGATATGGCGAGCACGGTAATTGTCGGCAACAGCCGGACCAAGGTGGTGGACGGCCGGATGGTGACCCCTAGGGGGTATCGGTTGTGATCCTGGTACTGGCCGGCACCGCAGACGCCTCCGCGATCATCGGCCGTCTAAAGGCCGAAGGTTACCGGGTGGCTGCCAGCGCAGTCAGCGAGTACGGAGCCAGGCTGGCGTGGGAAGCGGGGGCCGATCTAGTCCGCACGGGCCCTCTGGCCGGGGAAGGGCTGGTGGATTATATTAAGGGGCACGGTATCTTGGCGGTAATTGACGCTACCCACCCCTTTGCCGTAACCATATCTAAGGTTGCCCGGGAGGCCTGCCGGGCCTTGGGCCTTCCGTATTTCCGGTATGGCCGGCCGGAGATGGACCTACCTTTTCACCCGCGCCTTTTTTGGGCGTCCGGCTTCGAAGAAGCCGCCGGCCTGGCGGCCTGCGGCCGGGTGATATTCCTGACCATCGGGACCCGCCATTTGGAGTGCTTTACCAAGGCACCGGCCCTAAAGGGGAAAAGGCTGGTCGTCCGGGTGCTCCCCGAAGAGGATTCCCTGGCCAGGTGCCGGCGGCTGGGGATTCTGCCGCGGGATATTGTGGCCCTTCAAGGCCCCTGCAGCTATGAGTTAAACCGCGCATTATATCTTCAATTTCAAGCCGAGGTAGTCGTCACCAAGGACAGCGGCCGTACCGGAGGGGTTGAAGAAAAGGTCAAGGCCGCCCTGGACCTGGGCCTTAAGGTGGTGGTTGTAAGACGTCCGCCGGAGGTGGGGGGATCATCTACGGAAGAGGTCGTGTCGTTGCTTAAGGAAACCGTAAAGCCCTAAAAGAGGGGAGAACCGAAATGGATACGGGTATCATTCTGCTCGGCCATGGTAGCCGCATACCCGAGGCCAACGAGTCTTTGAGGCTCTTGGCGGGCCAGGTGCGGGAATTCCTGAGGGGTGTCCGGGTACAGCCCTGCTACATGATGCGCACCCGGCCGGACCTTTTGGAGGGTATCGGCATGCTGGCGGAGGAAGGCCTGCTGCGGATCGTGGTGATACCGATGTTTTTCTGCAGCGGTCTCCATGTCCGGCGGGATATTCCCGAGCTTCTGGAGAAAGCTCGGGAGCGATTTCCGGGAATCACCCTGATCTACGGTACCAATTTAGGGGCCGACCGGCGGATCGCCGAAATTATATTAGATCGCATCCGGGAGGTGGCTCCGGATGTTGTACCTCAATAATCCCCGGGCCATCGAGGCCCGGAGCCGGGCCATAATCGCGGCCCGGCTAGGCGACTGCGGTTTAAGGGGCGGGGAAAGGGAGATCGTTATCCGCATGGTCCATGCCACCGGCGACCCGGAATACGCCCGGCTGGTGGTCGTTCACCCCAGGTTGGTGGAGACGGCTACGGCAGCCCTGCGCCGCGGGGCGGACGTCATTACGGATGTAGAGATGGTACGCCAGGGGATCAGCAGCCGGAAGCTGGCCCGAGGTGGCGGACGGATAATCTGCGCCATTCGTGACAGGAAGGTGGCAGAGGTAGCGGCGGAGCGGGGCATAACGAAGGCTATGGCCGCTATGGAATACCTGGCCCCCCGGATGACGGGGGCCATCGTGACCATCGGCAACGCGCCCACGGCCCTGTTCCGCCTCTTGGAATTGATGGCCGCAGGCCATGCGGCACCGGCGGCGGTGATCGGTACCCCGGTGGGCTTTGTAGGAGCGGCCGAAGCTAAGGAAGCCTTAGAGCGCTCCGGCGTTCCCTTTGTAACCGTCCGGGGCACCAGGGGAGGCAGCACGGTGGCCGCAGCCGCCGTCAACGCCCTGCTACACCTGACCTGGGCGGAAGAAGGTGAGGGTTAATGGCTCGGGCCGTTATGCTCCAGGGCACCGCTTCCAATGTCGGTAAGAGCGTCCTGGCCGCGGCCCTGTGTCGAATTTTTTACCGCGCGGGCTACCGGGTGGCCCCTTTTAAGGCCCAAAATATGGCCTTGAATTCCGGGGCCACCCCGGACGGCGGGGAGATGGGCCGCGCCCAACTGGTGCAGGCCTATGCCGCCGGGGTTGAGCCGCGGGTGGAAATGAATCCGGTTTTGCTCAAGCCCACGGCCCAGGCCCGTTCCCAGGTGGTCCTCCTGGGTCGGCCACTGGGCAATGTGGGAGCCAGGGAGTATCACGGAAGCCTCAACCAGAAGCTGTGGTGTCATGTGCAAAAGGCCTATGCCGCCCTGGATAGGGAGTTTGAGGTTATCGTTATCGAAGGAGCCGGCAGCCCGGCGGAGGTTAACCTTAAGGATAGGGAGATCGCCAACATGCGGGTTGCCAAGATGGCCGGGGCGCCGGTGCTCCTCGTGGCCGACATCGACCGCGGCGGTGCCTTGGCGGCCTTGGTGGGGACCTTGGAGCTTTTGGAAGAAGACGAAAGGGAATTGGTGGCCGGTTTAGTTATCAACAAATTCCGGGGGGATAGGGCTTTGCTGCAGCCGGCCCTGGATTTCTTGGAGAAGAAGACCGGCAAGCCCGTCTTGGGGGTAATCCCCTTCCTAGCCCACGGCCTGCCGGAGGAGGATTCCGTGGCCCTGGAACAGGTTACCGCCCGCCCGACGGCTCCGGATGAAGTGGAAATTGCGGTGGTCAAGCTGCCCTGTATATCCAACTTTACAGATTTCGACGCCCTGGCGAGGGAGCCAGGAGTCAACCTGCGCTATATAGAGGACAGGAACGCCCTGGGGGACCCGGACCTCATCATCCTGCCGGGGAGCAAGAACACCATTGGCGATCTGTTGTGGATGCGGCAGCGGGGCCTGGAGGAGGCCGTCAAAAGGCTTGCGGCGGTGGGTACTCCGGTGGTGGGCATCTGCGGCGGCTATCAAATGCTGGGCCGGGAGATCGCCGACCCCGAACATGTGGAAACCGATTATGGGTGTATCGAGGGCATGGGGCTTCTGCCGGTGCGGACCGTATTTCAGCCGGTCAAGGCCACCAACCTCGTCGAAGGCCGGGTAACCGGCATGGGCCCCTTCTTGGGGCCGCTCCAGGGCCTGGAAGTGAAGGGTTATGAAATCCATATGGGGGCCAGTACGGCCGAGGGGCGGCCGGCCTTTAAAATAACCCGGCGGGGTCACACCAGGGTGGACATCGACGACGGCGCTGAGAGTGACGACGGCTTGATATGGGGTACCTATATCCACGGCATCTGGGATAACGATGCCTTCCGTCACCGGACCCTGGATGTTTTGAGGGCCCGGCGCGGCCTGACCGCCAGGGCGGGAGGCCTGGAATTCGCCGCCGATATGGAACGCCGGTTTGACGCCCTGGCGGCCACCGTAGCCCGGTATTTGGATTTACAGCGGCTGGCGGCCATCATGGGATTGGAGCGACCCCTGACTCCGGCAGGTGAAGGTTTTGGAGCCTAGCGTCCTCGTCCTCGCCCTCGCCCTTTTCTTCGATCTCGCCGTAGGGGATCCGCCCGGGGTGGTGCATCCCACCCAGGTCATGGGGGCGGGCATCGAGGGCCTGGAAAAACTTCTCCGGCGGCCCGGGGCGTCCCCGGGCTACTTGGTGGTGGCCGGGGCGGTGGCGGTCGTGGTCATTGTCGCGGGAGCGTGGTTGATTACCTGGGCGGTGTTAGTAGCCGTAGGCCGGCTCCATTACTGGGCGGAGTTTTTGGTCGCCGGCTGGCTTCTGGCGACGACCATCGCGCCTCGGGGTCTGGCGGAAGCAGCCGGAGACGTTGCCCGGGCCCTTAAAGCAGGTGATCTGATTCAGGCCCGCCGCTTGGTCGGCAGGATCGTCGGGAGGGATACACAAGGGATGGAAGAAAGCGAAGTGGTCCGGGCCACGGTGGAGACCGTAGCCGAAAATACCTGCGACGGCGTCATCGCTCCCCTGTTCTACTTTTTCCTGGGGGGAGTACCCCTGGCCATGGCCTACCGTGCCGTGAACACCCTGGATTCCATGTTGGGGTACAAAAACGACCGTTACCTATATTTCGGCCGGGTGGCCGCCAGACTGGACGATGTGGCTAACTACTTGCCGGCCAGGTTGACTGGCCTCGCCTTGTGCGGCGCGGCCGTGCTCCTGGGCCGGGGAAGGGAAGGGTGGAGGATTATGCGGCGCGATGGCCGCCGGCATCCCAGCCCTAACAGCGGACTACCAGAGGCGGCTATGGCCGGGGCCTTGGGGGTTCGACTGGGCGGCGTTAACTACTACCAGGGACGGCCGTCTTACCGCCCCTTCATCGGGGAAGCACAGCAGCCTTTGAGGAGAGAGCACATCGGCCGGGCCGTCCTTCTCATGGCGGCCGGTACGTTGCTTTTCAGCCTTGTTGGAGGCGCGATTTTAGCCCTCAGAGGGCGCTGGTACTGAAGAAATACTTATGAAGGTTTCATTACCGTACCACCTACATTCATGGGCCTCCGTTGTCCCAGATAACTCTACAACACTGCCTGCGCAGTTCTTGCAGGCCTGACCAAGGAGGAATGCTTAATGGATCTATTGAAGCGCACCCTGGCCGCCATTAAACCCCTGGACGGGGAGGCTATGGCCCGCGCCCAGGCCCGCCTCGATGATCTCACCAAGCCCCCGGGAAGCCTGGGCGCCCTGGAGTCCGTTGCCCGGCAGCTAGCCGGGATAAGGGGGGAAGTGCCGTGCCGCTTAACCCGCAAAACCCATATCCTTATGGCCGGAGATCACGGCGTGGTGGCGGAAGGGGTGAGCGCGTTTCCCCAGGAAGTTACCGCCCAGATGGTATTGAATTTTGCCAGGGGCGGGGCGGCCATCAACGTCCTGGCCCGGCATGCCGGGGCGGAGCTGGTGCTAGTGGATATAGGGGTTGCGGTGGAACTCCCGGACCTTCCAGGGCTCATTAAAAGAAAGGTGGCTTCCGGTACAGCCAACCTGGCCAGGGGCCCGGCCATGACCCGGGAACAGGCGGTGGCGGCCCTGGAAGTCGGTATAGAGGTGGCCAACGAGCAAGTGGCCGCCGGCAGCGAACTTCTGGGCATTGGGGAAATGGGCATCGGTAACACCACCCCCAGCACGGCCATCGTCGCAGCCTTCGGCGGTCTGCCCGTAGAAAAAATTACTGGAAGGGGAACCGGGATCGATGATATGCGGCTGCAGATGAAGATTAACGCCATCCGCCGGGGGATGGAAATAAACCGCCCGGATCCCACTGATCCACTGGACGTCCTGGCCAAGGTCGGCGGCCTGGAGATAGCCGGCATGGCCGGGGTGATCCTGGCCGGAGCCGCGCGAAGGGTGCCCGTAGTTATCGACGGCTTTATATCCGGCGCTGCCGCCCTGGTGGCCGTAAGGCTGGCTCCCGAGGCTAGGGGTTATATCCTGGCGTCCCATCTTTCCGAAGAACCCGGCCATGCAGCGGTCCTTGAACTTCTGGGCATGAAGCCCATGCTCACCATGGAGATGCGCCTGGGTGAGGGCACCGGAGCAGCCCTGGGGATGACCCTGGTAGAGGCGGCCGTTAAGATCTATCACGAAATGGCTACCTTCAGCCAGGCCGGGGTTTCGGGGGCGCTGGACGGTTGAAAAATATTGATGCCTTTCTCGTCGCCCTCAAGTTCTTAACTCGACTACCCATCAAAGGTGGTGGGAATTCCCCTGAAGCCTGGCGGCGAAGCGTCGCCTATTTCCCCTTGGTAGGCCTGATCTTAGGCATAATAATGGCCGGGGTCTGGCAGGCCCTGGTGTGGGTGCCCGCCCTTCCCCGGGCCGGACTGATCCTGGCCCTGGCGGTTTTCTTAAGCGGCGGCCTGCACCTCGACGGCTTTATCGACAGCATGGACGGCCTCTTGTCGGGCAGGGACCGGGAACGTATCCTGGCCATTATGAAGGACAGCCACGTGGGAGCCCACGGCGTTACGGCGGTTGTTACTCTGCTCCTCATCAAATTCAGCCTCCTGGCGGTGTTGCCCCCCGGGCACTTGCAGGTCGCCGGCCTCGCCCTGCCGCCGGCCCTGGTGTTGATGCCCGTCCTGGGGCGCTGGGCCATGGTGCCTGCCCTTACCTGCTTCCCCTACGTCCGAAGGGAAGGCCTCGGCGTCCTGTTCCAGGCCGGCGGCGGGCGCCGCAACCTTATTTACTCCACCTTTGTGGCCGCCCTATTGGCGTGGTTGATAATGGGGCCCGCCGGCCTGTTTTACCTGTTCCTTACGGCCCTGGTGTCCCTGGCCTGGTGCGGCTGGATCCGGCGGCTTTTGGGCGGCATGACAGGGGATACTTACGGCGCCCTAGCGGAGATCGCCGAGGTTTTTTTCCTGGTGGTATATTGCTTGAGGACCTGCTGAGAAGGGGGTGATAACGCTGCGCGGTGTAGCCAGAGTAAGGGGCGCCTGCGGGGAATTGGTTCAGGGGATGGTCGACGATAGATATTTCCTCATTACTTGTCCCATAGATATATGTTCCGAGGTAGCGGTTACCTTAACGCCCGAGGGTCGTTTTTATGCCCCTCCTGGCAGGAGCAAAGCCCTGGCGGCAGCCCGCCTGACTATGGAGCGCCTGGGAGAAAAGCGTTGGGGGGCCGCCTTACGGGTATGCAATCCTCTGCCCCCCGGGAAGGGATTGGCCAGTAGTACTGCCGACGTAGCGGCAGCGGCGGCGGCTACGGCGAAGGCCCTGGGGGCGGAGCTTTCCCTGGAGGAGATTAAGGATATTGCCCTGGCCGTTGAACCGAGCGATGGCACCTTCTTCCCGGGCATCGTCCTCTTCGATCACCTCCGGGGCCAATTCTGGGAGAGCCTTGGGGAACCGCCGCCCATGGGGCTATTGATCGTGGACCTGGGGGGGACCGTCGACACCCTCCGCTTTAACCGGCGCCCGGATCTTCAGGCCTTAAATCGGGCCAAGGAGGAGGCGGTCCGCCGGGCGGTGGCCCTGGTGAGGGAAGGTTTGGCCCGCGGCCGGGACGAATTGATTGCTCAGGGGGCCACCCTCAGCGCCCTGGCCAACCAGGAGATCCTCTACAAACCGGAGCTGGAAAGCCTGGTGGGGATTTCCACCGCCTTGGGAGCCTTGGGGGTCAACGTGGCCCACAGCGGGACCGTGGTGGGCATCCTCTACCGGCCCGGGACGGTGGACTGCGGGGAACTGGAAGGAAAGATCCGAGAGGTTTTTCCTTATGTGAACTTCATCTCCACAAAGATAACCGGTGGGAGATTGGAGGCCTGGAGCGAAGGATGGTCGGAGGACAACGGACGGCCGCGGACCGAAGGTCGTCGGGGCCGCTGCACGGCGGCGACTGGAGGGGCGCGCTAGATAAATACGGCTGGCAACCGGATGACATCCTGGATTTTAGTGCCAACATTAATCCCCTGGGACCCCCTGCCGGAGTACGGGCGTGCTTGGCGGAGAACCTCCGGGCGGTTATACGCTACCCGGATCCCGCGAGCAGAGAACTGAAGGAGGTCCTGTCTTCTCAACTCCGGGTCTCCCCCGAGGCCCTTCTCATCGGCAACGGGGCCACGGAAATCATATACAGCCTCTGCTTCTTGTTGCGGCCGCGGGCCGTACTGGTGGCCGAGCCCACCTTTGGCGAATACCGGCGGGCTGCCGTGGCGGCCGGGGCGCGTGTAGTTTACCTTCCCCTTTCGGCCGGTGACGGTTTCCGACTGGACGGAGACCAATTCAGCCGGTACTTGCCCCAGGTGGAAATGGCCTTTCTCTGCAACCCCAATAACCCGGTGGGAAACCTCCTGGGAGAACGGGACCTGGAAATTATCCTTGAGGAAAGCCTTAAGCACGGTACTTGGATGGTTGTTGACGAATCCTTTTTAGATTTCGTACGAGAAGAACGGCGGCGCTCCCTCGTCTTGGAAGCCGCGCGATATCCCCGGCTGGTAGTGGTCAAGTCCTTAACCAAGTTTTTCGCCCTTCCGGGGCTGCGCCTCGGGTATGCCGCAGCCTCGCCTTCGGTGGTGAGGTACGTGGAAGCGAGGAGGGACCCCTGGTGCGTGAACATCCTGGCCCAGGTGGCCGGGGCCGCAGCCCTCAAGGACCGGGAGTTTGTGGTGAACACTTGGAAATGGCTGGAGGAAGAAAAGGCATACCTTTACCACGGTCTTGCTGCTCTGCCCGGTGTCAGGCCTTATCCTTCGGAGGCTAATTTTTTCCTGGTGGACATCCGTCAGACCGGGTGGAGTTCGGGGCGCCTGGCCGACGCGTGTGCCCGCCGAAGAATCCTGGTGCGGGACTGCTCTTCCTTTACCGGCCTGGGGGACGGGTACATCAGGGTGGCGGTCAAGGAGCGTCAGGCCAATAGTACACTCTTGGGGGTGTTAGGGGAATTGCTGTCAGGGGGATGCCCATGAACGGTGGAACCCGCTTGTACCTAATCCGCCACGCCCAGACCCCATGGAATAACAGCGGAAGGTACCAGGGACATACGGATGTTCCCTTGAGCCCCGAAGGAAGGCGGCAGGCCGAACTCCTGGGCCGCCGCCTTGAGGGGGAAAGACTTAAGGCCGTCTATACCAGCGACCTTTTGCGTGCCCGGGAAACGGCAGGGGCCATAGCGCAGCCCCACGGTCTGGAAACCGTGGCGATGAGGGAACTCAGGGAGATGGACTTCGGCCTTTGGGAAGGCCTAACCTATGAGGAGATCCGGAAGGCTTTTCCCGGCGATCTAGAAGAATGGCTTTCCTATCCGCAGAAAAAACAAATTCCGGGGGGAGAGAGCTTCGTCCAGCTCCAGGAGAGGGTCTGTCGCGCCGTTGGGGAAATTATAGCCCGGCATCCGGGGCAGGCGGTGGCCGTAGTATCCCACGGCGGTACTCTGACGGCTCTTATCTCCGGCCTGCTGGGCCTCGGCCTGGCCGGCATATGGCGCTTCCACCTGGACAATGCCAGTGTCAGCATAGTAGATTGCTACACTAACGGCAACGTCCTGAGCCTCCTAAACGACACCGGTCATCTAAAGGATAAGTGAGGATATCCCGAGGCACACTACCTCCGAAGGGAGGTATTTTTTTTATGGATGAAAGGTTTGCTCCGGCGCGGGTGCCCTGGAGCACCCGTCCCAGCTTGAAGAGTATGGCGGAGGAAGTGGGTATAGACTTCGACGCCTTCACGGCCGCCCTGGCCGCCAACAAGTCCGACACCGAGATGGCGGTAGCCTTCGGGGTTTCTACGGAGGTGATCAACCGCCTGCGGGAGCACTTTGAGCGCTACGGCTTGCATTCCATTATGGGAGAGGATTGACGGGTTGCCCCCTGAGAGCGGGGAGGGGACAGGTATTAGTTTACTTCCTTTTCCCCCTGCGCTATAATAGGCAGTAAAGCAACGGGGGCTTTGAGACCCGGCTAAGGAGCATAGGAGGAAGGAGACTGAGTTATCCCCACTTTATACAGGGCAGGCCTGCTTAGGCATGGAAGCGAGCGAACAAGCTTTCGCGGCTAACAGATCGGAAGAGC
>DOLC01000030.1 GCA_003509545.1 Peptococcaceae bacterium | reverse complement strand
GAAGGCTTGCTCGCTCTATCTCAAGCCCAAGCAGGCCTACCTTGCAAAAAGTAGGGATACGTCAGAAGGACGGTAGGAGCAATACCGTGGCCAGGGCGGCTATCCCCTCCCCCCGGCCGGCAAAGCCCAGGCCCTCGGTAGTAGTGGCCTTGATGCCGATCTTCTTTATCGGTACGGCCAGAACATCGGCTATCCTCTCCCGCATGGCCGGTATATAGGGGGCCAGGCGGGGCCTCTCGGCCACCACTACGCAATCGGCATTGGCCAGGGAAAAGCCCAACTGGCTCACCTTCTGCCAGGCCTCCCGGAGTAAAAGGGTGCTGTCTATCCCTGCCAGACGCGGATCGTCGTCCGGAAAATGCTGGCCGATATCTCCCAGGGCGGCGGCCCCCAGCAGGGCGTCGGCCAAAGCGTGTAGGAGGACGTCAGCGTCGGAATGGCCGGCCAGGCCGCGTTCGTAGGGTATCTCTACCCCGCCCAGGATGAGCTTGCGCCCCTCTACCAGGGGGTGGACGTCAAAACCCAGGCCTATGCGCATTATATGTTCGGCACCCCCCGGAAGTGGTAGTCTCCTCACGAAAATGCCCTCTTGGTTATTTTCTTTCTTCTGCCGGTGCCGCGCAGGCTGCATGGATGTCTCTCCTGTGTCACGGGGGCCCCGTCGGCAAAAAGGTTTTCGCCTGCCCGGCAAGGGCCCCACACCCGGACCTCAATCCTTCCCTTTCAGGAGGGCGGCGGCCAGGAGGAGGTCCTCCGGGGTGGTTATCTTTAGATTGCGGTAGTCTCCTTCCACCAGCTTCACCGGATACCCGCACCTTTCCACCAGGGAGGCGTCGTCGGTGACCCGCCATCCCTCGGCCATCCCCCGCCGGTAGGCCTCCTCCAGCCAGTCCCGGCGAAAAACCTGGGGCGTCTGGGCGGCCCAAAGATTTTGACGTACCAGGGTCTCCCTCACCATCCCCCGGCCGTTATCCCGCTTGATAGTGTCGCGTACCGGCACGGCGGCCACCGCCCCTCCCCATTCCCTGGCTGCGGCCACCACCCTGGCCAGAAGCCCTTCATCCACCAGGGGGCGGGCAGCATCATGGACGGCCACCAGCTCTGTTTCCGGAGGAAGGGCCTGGAGGCCACGATACACCGAATCCTGGCGCTCCCGCCCCCCTTCCACCAGGCCCACAACCTTGCTGTACCGGCCGCCCAGGATCTCCCGGCACCGGTGTAGGTCTTCCCGCCGGGTTATGACGACGACGGCCTGGACCAGGGGTGAGCTTTCCAGGACCTCCAGGCTGTAGAGCAAAACGGGCCTGCCCTTTAGAGGGAGGAACACCTTGTTGCGGTCGGCCCCCATCCTGCTCCCCCGGCCCGCGGCCGCTACGAGGGCCGTCAGGAAAGGCACTGGTATTCTCCCCGCTGGAGGGGCTGGTGGGCGGGCTGGCCCTGGTGGGAGTGGTTTTTCTTCTCCGGGCCCTTGGGACGGGCAAAGATCATCCGCCCGGCAGAGGTCTGGAGGACGCTGGTCACTAAAACGGCGATGGACTGGCCTATGTAGCGACGGCCGTTCTCTACTACGATCATGGTTCCGTCGTCCAGGTAACCCACGCCCTGCCCGGCCTCCTTGCCGTCCTTAATCACCTGGATGGTCATCTCCTCTCCGGGGAGGACAATGGGCTTTACCGCGTTGGCCAGTTCGTTTATGTTGAGCACCCTTACGCCCTGAAGTTCGGCCACCTTGTTTAAGTTATAATCATTAGTAACAATGGGCGCTTTGAGTTTCTGGGCCAGGCGGACCAGCTTGCTGTCCACCTCCGCCACGTCATCGAATTTCTCCTCGTGGATCTTTACCGTAACGCCCAATTCCTTGCGGATCTTATTCAGGACATCCAGACCTCGGCGGCCGCGGTTCCGCTTCAGCACGTCCGAGGAATCGGCTATGTGGCGCAGTTCTTCCAGGACAAAGCCCGGTATGATCATCGTCCCCTCTAAAAAGCCTGTTTGAATGATATCGGCAATGCGGCCGTCGATGATGACGCTGGTGTCCAGGATCTTGGCCCCGCTCCGCGCGCCCTCCCCCTTGGACCTGTCTTTACCCAGCCTGGGGAAAAAGGAAAACAAGCTCCATATCTCTTCCCTTCTCTTGGTCCCCAAACTCCAACCCAGATACCCCAGGAATATGCTCCCCACCATAGGGATATAAGGACCGACAAAGGGTAATTTAGCAAAGGGCGCCCCGATAAGATTAGCAATTATAAGACCGATAACCAATCCCAGGGCCCCGCTTACCAGTTCTTGGGCCGACAGGCGCTGCAGACGGGCCTCCAGCCAGCGGAGGAACTGCATCCCCCAATCCACCAGGCGGCCGGCCAGGGCGTAACCAGCCAGGGCGAAGAGCACGGTCACCAGACTCAGTAGAGGCCCTTTGGCTCCCGGCGGCCCTGTGGTCCAGAGGGACATAACGGCCTGCCCCACCGAAAACCCTACGGCACCCGTAACCAGGGAAATACCCACCCGTAACAAGCGGTAAAACATGCGATCACCTACTTCTTTCTCACTTTTTTTGATTCTTCCTCACCTGCCCCCATATTATACCAAGTAGGACTTCCGCGTTTTCATTATAACAGATATTTGCAAACCTGGCAAACTAGACCGCCCAACGGTTGACAGTCCCCGAACCCCCTGCTTATAATTAGTTTAGCATAAAGGAGGGGTAGCGGGATGTCCGACCTGCTGTGTGATCGCTTCCAACAAGTGGTGGCCCAATACACCCTCAGGCATAAGAGTATTCTCGATATTCTTTCTAAAATGCAGGAAGCCCAAGCCCGGGTGCAGCGGGCGGTAGCCAAGGCAGTAACCAACTGCGGCTGCATCCAGGTACGGGCCGCCAAGCAGACCCTCCCGGCCGGGGTAACCATGGCCGAACTTCCCTCCTATCTCACCAGCCATCTTTTAGGCGAACTCTGTCCGGAATGCCGGGAAACCGTAGAAGAAGAATTAGGCCAGCTGTTCTTCTACCTGACGGCCCTATGCAACACCCTGGACATCAGCCTCACCGACGTCCTGGACAAAGAGCAGGACAAACTCTGTACCCTGCGGTATTTCAGCCTCACCTAGTTTTCCCCAAGGCCAGCTTCAGCCCTTCGGTTATAGTGCGCACGAAATACATCTCGTCCTCCTGCCGGGAGGAAAAGGTTTTCTTATTGCCTTCCGGCAGTATAAAACGGGTAAACCCCAGGCGCCGGGCTTCTTCTACCCGCTTTTCGGCCTGGGCTACGGCCCTCACTTCCCCCGCCAGGCCCACCTCTCCCGCAACGAGGAGGTGGGGGTCCACGGGCTTGTCCTTAAGGCTCGAAGCTATGGCCAGGCATACGGCCAGGTCGGCGGCCGGCTCGGTTATGTTGATGCCTCCGGCTACGTTCAGGTAGACATCATGGGCGCCGAGGGGCAGGTGGCCCCTCTTCTCCAGCACCGCCATGAGCAGGAGGGCCCGGTTGTAATCCAGGCCGGTGGACAATCTCCTGGGGTTGCCGAAACTGGTGCGGCTGACCAGGGCCTGTATTTCCAAAAGTAGGGGGCGGGTCCCTTCCAGGCAGGCCGTTACCACCGAACCGGCCACCCCGAGGGGGCGCTCGGCCAGGAGGTTCTCCGAAGGGTTGGGAACCTCCTTCAGCCCCTGGGAGGTCATGGCAAACACACCCACCTCATTGGTGGAACCGAAACGGTTCTTGGCCGCCCGCAGCAGACGGTAGGCGTGCATGCCTTCCCCTTCCAGGTAGAGGACGCAATCCACCAGGTGTTCCAGGACTTTGGGGCCGGCCAGAAAACCGTCCTTGGTTATGTGCCCCACCAGTATGACCGCCGGCCCGCCCCTTTTAGCCGCCCGCAAGAAGGCGGCGGCGCTTTCCCGCACCTGGGAAAGGCTGCCGGGGGCGGCCGATAGGTCGGGCAAGAAAACCGTCTGGATGGAGTCTACAATAACCAGCGCCGGTTCCAAGTCTTCCACATGATGGAGGATGCCCCGGACGTCGGTTTCGGCCAGCAGGTAAATCCGTCGGGAGAGGGCCCCGAGGCGCCGGGCCCGCAGCCGGATCTGCCCCGGGGATTCTTCGCCGGAAACGTACAGCACCGCCCCGTGCCTTTCGGCCACGGAATGGGCCACCTGCAGGAGAAGGGTGCTCTTCCCTATGCCCGGAGCCCCGCCCACCAGGGTCAAGGAGCCGGTCACCAGTCCCCCGCCCAGGACGCGGTCCCATTCCTTTACATCCGACTGGAGCCTCGCGGCCCCTATGTCCGGCGCTTCCGCCAGCAGGACCGGCGGCGGGCTATCCCCCCCGGGGGAAGGATCGGACCTTACCGGCTTTTCAGCCTCCCGGGCCAGAGAGTCCCATGCCCCGCAGCCCGGACAGCGCCCAAGCCAGCTTGCGCTCTCGTAGCCGCAGGCCTGGCAGACGAAGCGAACCCTGGTCTTCACCGGCCTCACTACCTTTTTGAAGGCCTAACGCCGCCCGGCCCGGGAGCGGCGGCGGTGCCACCCAAGGTACTCCTTGACGCGGCCGGCCGTGAGATTAATTATCTGGTCCTCGCCGATCCCCGCCCCCCTAACCACCTGCCAGGCCCGAACGAAATTCCCCACGGCCGTATGGATGTGGGCATCGCTGGAAATGACCACGGGGCTCCGATATTGTTTGGCCAGCCGGGCCAGTTGCTGGCAGCGGGGCAGGCTGCCCGGACGGCTTACCGAAAAGGAATTGTTGTTGAACTCCAAGGCCTTATTATGGGCCGCGGCGGCCTTGGCCACCGCCTCCAGGTCCACGGGGAAATCCGGGTTGCCGGGGTGCACCAGGACATGGACCAGGGGATGGCTTAAGGCTGCCAGGGCCGCCCGGGTATACTCTTCCGGAGAGCGCCCGTCGAATCCTACCCCTGAGTGAAAGCCAGCCAGGACGATATCCAGCTTCTCCAGGATTTCCTCTGGGACGTCCAGATGCCCTTCTTCGTCGATGATGTTGGCTTCCACGCCCCTTAAGACCTCTACTTCCCCCAGCTTCCGCGGCAGCGCGGTTAGATTATGGAAATAGTGCTCATGGGGGCCCCCGGGCATGCGCAGGCCGTGGTCGGTGATGGCGATGAGCTTAAGGCCTTTATCGGCCGCCGCCTCGGCCAGCTCCTTGACCGTACTGTACGCATGGCCGCTGGCCACGGTGTGGGTGTGGAGATCCGCTTCGCAGTACACCTCAACCTACCCCTCCCTGTTCCTTCCCGTCGCCCTTCAAGTACAGTATAACGTAAGATGGCTCCCTTGTCTTTGTAAAATACCTTTAAAAACCAAGTTTTCTCAGGGAAATAAGCCGGGATTACATTAATAATCAGCGGGCTACCGGGCCATAATAGTACTGTCAGGGTCCGTAAGGGCCGAGCCAAGAGGGTTATCGGGTCTCGCAAGGGGCTCGGTAACCTTCGGCCAAAGGTCGCTACCGGGTCCGGGGGCTCGGTACCGGCCGGCGGGCAGATCGGCGGTAGGTCCTCCAGGGCTTGTCGGCGGTCCGAGGATCGCCGGTAGGTCTGCCGGGATCAACGTCGGTCGAGCTAAGATAACCAGGGGTGCCGCAGGCCTGTGGGGAGTTGAGGGCTGGAGGTCGGCGCCTGGTCGAGGGATCAGAGTCGGCTTCTAAGGTATCCCCGGTTATCGAGTCAAGGTTACGATAAGTCCTGTAATGGTCCGTGGTAGTCGAAAGACTGCCTCGGGCTACGTAAGGATTTGTCGTAGCCGGAACGAAGGTCCTTATGGGCTCTTTAAAGGGAAGGCCGCCTTAGGGGTTTTTTGGGGCGGCCTTCCGCTGTTTGGGATAAAAAAACGGCCCAGATAACCTCTGGGCAAGAAGTAAGTATATATAAATAAGGAGGTCAGAGGACGCTTAACTGCAACGCCGGCGGGTAAGTGGTTATCCTCTAATTGAAATTATAATTCATTACTGTTAAAAATCCATGTTGTTCTCTTTAAGATTTCGTTAACTTTATAAGACGCAGACCGAGGACGGCCCTTTAAAAGGTTCATCGTCAAGGAGAAAAGGGCTTCCACCACCTGGGGATCGAACTGGCTCCCGCTGCACCGCTTGACTTCTTCCAGGGCGGCCAGCATTTCGCGTCTTTTCTGGTAGGGGCGGCTCGAAGTCATGGCATCCAGGGCGTCAGCGAGGGCTATAATCCTGGCTCCCAGGGGTATTTCCCCTTGGCAAAGGCCGCTGTACCCCCTCCCGTCCCACCTTTCGTGGTGATAAAGCACCATCTCCCTGAGGTCCTGCCATTCCCGGCCCCGGGGGAGCAGGCGGCAGCCTTCCCGGGGATGTTCGTAGATCTTTTTCCACTCGTCTTCCGTAAGGGGTCCCTTCTTATGCAGGATCTCCCGGTCAACGGCCAGCTTCCCCAGATCGTGAACCAGCGCTCCCCAAAAGATCCGGCGCACCCGGTATTTGGGCAGGCCCAACTCCTCCGCCAACTGATAGCTGATGGCCGCCACGTGGATGCTGTGGCGGTACGTAAGCCTGGAGTGGTCATAAAGGCGCTGCAATAGAGTAACGACGGTGTTCTCCGGCACTTGCCACGACATTCCTTCCTACTAAGGCGCCTCCGGGAACGGCCCAAACAAAATAAACCTTGCTCCAAGGCAAGGCTCTCCTCCCTTGCGAGCCGGCAGCCTGGCGATCATAGCCCCGGTTGCGGGGGCCTTAGACCCATGGCTTTGTGCCCCTGCCTTTCGACAGGTTTACCCTGAGGCGGCTCACTTTTTCGACGAAATTCTCAAGCGTTGTATCCTATGTTTATTTATTCGACACCGGTCTGCTAAATCCTACTTCTTAGAAAAATTCCCACCCTTTCCCACGACCGAAAGGCCCAATTCCCGCGCCAGCCTTTGAACATACTCGAGGGCACAGGGCTGGCAGAGGGCCTGGTTTCCCAGGATGAAAAGGTGTGCCGCAGCCCCGCACATGGCGCAGGACTTCTGCTCAGGGGGCTTGCGCAAATACCATTCTCCCTCTTCTTTGACAACGAACTCCACTTCCTCCCCCGTCCGTATCCCCAGCTGCTGCCGCATCTCGACCGGCAGGGTAACCCGCCCCTTGAGGTCCACCACGCGCCGGTATACCCTACCCTGCCCTTGTTCGTCCTGCTTGGTTCCCGGCATCTCGTCATCCCCCTTCCGTCCTCCTCATGAGGGGTACTGTAAAATGAAAGGTGCTGCCTTTCCCGGGCTGGCTTTCCACCCCCACGGTGCCCCCGTAGGCTTCCACCATATGTTTAACGATGGCCAGGCCCAGACCCGTGCCTCCCAGGGCCCGAGAGCGCGCCTTATCTACCCTATAGAATCGTTCAAAGATCCGCGGCAGGCTTTCGGGGGGAATACCTATCCCCGTATCCTGAACTTCCACCCTGGCCCGGGAACCTTCCCTGAAAGCC
Source organism: Peptococcaceae bacterium (assembly GCA_003509545.1). Taxonomy (GTDB): domain Bacteria; phylum Bacillota; class DSM-521; order Neomoorellales; family Neomoorellaceae; genus UBA12545. The sequence goes on along the minus strand of DOLC01000030.1, from coordinate 2,987 downwards.
CTTACCGTTACCTCGCCGCCCTCCGGAGTGTACTTGATAGCATTATCCAAAAGGTTGAGGAGGATTTGGTCCAGGAAGTTCTCCGGAAGCCGCAGGTGGAGGAGGTCGGAAGGAATTTCTGTTCTGAGGGCCACCCCCCTTTCTTCGGCCAGGGGCCCTACCACCTCCAATACCCTTGCCACGGCCTGGGGAAGGGAGGCCCCCACCCCCACCGGTTCCGGGGACCGGTGCTCTACCCGCGAAAGGGTTAACAGGTCTTCGATAAGGCGCTGCAGACGCTGGGCCTCGTTGTTGATAATCCCCAGGAAGCGGCGGCTGGTCTTCTCGTCGGCCAGGGCCCCTTCCAGCAGGGTTTCCACAAAACCGCGGATGGAAGTAAGGGGAGTGCGCAGTTCGTGGGAAACATTGGCCACGAATTCGCTCCGAACCTGCTCCAGACGCCGGATCTCGGTTATATCCCGCAGGGAAAGGACGGCTCCCACGATCCGTCCTCGTTCCCCGAAGATGGGGGCTCCGTGGACCCGGAAAAGGCGGGGACTGGTGGGAAATAGCCTGACTTCGACCTCTGCAGGCTCTCCCTTCTCCAAGATGTCCTTGGCCAACCGGTCCAGCTCGTGGTTGCGGATGACCTCCAGGAGATACTTCTGCTCCATCTCTTCTACCTTTTTGTTGAGGAGGGCCTCTGCTGCCGGGTTGCACAGTATTACCCGCCCCACCTGATCCACGGCCACCACAGCGTCGGTAAGACTGGCCAGGATGGACCTCACCTTATTCCGCTCGTTGGAAATTTCTCTTATATTGCTGCGGAGCCGCTCCACCATCTCATTAAGGTGGCGGGCCAGGAGACCCAATTCGTCGTCGGCCGGCACCTCCAGGCGCTGCTCCAGGTCGCCGGAGGCGATCCTGCGGGTGGCGGGGAGCATGGTCGATAAGGGGCCCAGGAGCCGGCGGGCCACCAGGTAGGTACCGCAGGCCAGGAGGAGAATGCCGCCCAGGGCCATCTTCAAAAACCCGGCCTCCACCAGCGGTAGGGTGTGGGAGGCGGCCCCCGGCGGAACCACGCCTATTTCTTCTATCCACCGGTACCAGAGGCTATATCGTACAAAGAGAAAAGCCAGGAGGGAATACCCCAGGGCCAGGGCGGTCACTCGGATCGTTAGGCGGCGTGCCAGTCGGTGCACTTTCCTCGACCCCCGGTCAGTTCGGATTGGGGATCCCTTGGCCGTCAAGGAGAACTTCCGCCATGTCTACCACCTGCGGGTCGAATTGCTTCCCTGCTTCGCGGGCCAGTACCTCCAGGGCCTCCTGTGGGGAGCGGGTAGGCTGGTAGGGCCGTGGAGAGGTCATGGCGTCAAAGGCATCGGCCACGGCGATTAGTCGGGCTCCCAAGGGAATGTCGGAGCCTTTCAGCCCGTAAGGATAACCCCTGCCGTCGTAACGCTCATGATGGAGGCCGGCCAGGGGGGCTATTTCTTTGAGGTGGGTGACGTTGCCCAGCAGCTCTATAGTTCGGGCCGGGTGCTTCCTTACTATTTCCAACTCCCAGGGGTCCAGGCGGCCGGGTTTGTCCAGGACCGGCCTGGGTACGGCAACCTTGCCCAAATCGTGGAGGAGGCCGGCTATCTCCACTTTTTGCCGCTCGCCTTCCTCCATACCCAGGGCTCCCGCCAATTTCCCGGCGTAGGTGGCCACCCGCTGGGAGTGGCCGCCGGTGTATCCGTGCTTGGCATCGATAATCCGGGCGAAAAGAGAAATGGTGGCCGTAAGGGGGGCGTCCTCCTCCCAGCCGGCCGGGGGGAGCTGGCTCATGGCCGCCGCGATTTCCCCCTCCAAGGCTTCTTCTCCGGCCAGGCGCTCCCAAAGGCCGGCCGAGAGGAGGCGGTCCGCCTCCCGCCATAGTTCAACGGGATAGGCCCTCCCCGCGAGCCTCTCCATCCGACGCCGCACATCCTCCCAGGCCCGGCCTGGGGAACTCCGGAGCTGGAGGTCCAGCACGTCGCTCAGGTTCAGCAACAGGGCACCGCCGTCGATCTCGCCGTCCTTGAGGCCCCGGGGATAGCCGGAACCGTCCCAGTGCTCGTGGTGTTGGGCCACCAGATCGCGGAGCCTGGCGCCTACGCCGGGAAGGAGAGAAACCATCTCCGCCCCGCGCTCCGGATGGGCGCGGATTTCCGGGTCGTCCTCGGCTCCGGGCCGTAGAACTCGGTGCACGATATGGTCTGGGAGGCCTATACCGCCCAGGTCGTGGAGCAGTCCGGCGTAGAAGATGTCTCCTTCCCGATGGGGCCAGAGCCTGCGGGCCACTTCCCGCGAGAGAATGGCCACCCGCCAGGCGTGATGCAGCTTGTGGTCGTCCTCCATATCCAGTACCGTGGCCAAAGCGCCTATCAACTGGCAGAAGATGCGGTCGTATGTGCACGCCATCGGCCAAAACCTCCCCGGCAGACGCCCGTAATAAAAAATCGCCCTTTATGCGAATCCTTTACGACATAAAGAGCGATTGCTGCGTTACCCATCATGGCTACTTTTACTTGCGCTCGCCCTATTTCTCTTTGCCTTGTACCGCCCTGTTCAGATCTTCAATCAGTTTATCCACATCTATGCCGTGGGCCATGGCCCCCTGTTCGATATTCTCAAACCGGGCTGCGGCACAACCCAAGCAACCCATTCCGTGCTCCATGAATACGGGAACGGTCTCCGGGTACTTGTTTACCACTTCGGTAATGCTCATGTCCTTGGTAATGGTCAAGGCCTTCACCTCCAGGCAAGAATAAATAAATTTTGGCGGGAGTGTGTGGGAATCGAACCCACCGCGCCCGGGACGACCCCGCGCGCCGGCTGGATTTGAAGTCCAGGCAGGCCACCAGGCCCGATCCACCCCCGTCCTTAACCTTTGCCCTACGTAACCGCTATTTTAACATATCCATCCCCATTAGGCAAGGAAGGACCTCCTGACGTATCCCCACTTTTCAGCCTGCTTTGGCTTA
>DOLC01000043.1 GCA_003509545.1 Peptococcaceae bacterium | reverse complement strand
AGAAGTTATTTTCGAGGTAGAATAAGGAGAGGGACCATGAAGCTCACCCACCGCCTCATAGATCCGGCCGAAGAAAAGCTTTTCGATGCCTTTATCGCCCGTCACCCCAAGGGGCACATCCTCCAGACCTACGCCTGGGGCCAGGTGAAGGCGTCCACCGGGTGGCGTCCCTTCAGGCTGGTGGTGGAAGAGGACGGCCGCATCGTGGCGGCCGCCAGCCTCCTCAAGCGACCCCTGCCCTACATAGGGAAGAGCATTTTTTACGCTCCCCGGGGGCCGGTGGTAGACTTCCACAACCCGGCTTTATTCGATTTTCTCCTGGGGGCGATCCGGGAATTGGCCCTGAAGGAGAGAGCCATCCTGCTTAAGATCGACCCCGATATTCCCTCCTCCGACGGAGAAGTACAGGAACTCCTCCGGCGCCGGGGGTTCCGCCTGGCCGCCGAGGGCACCGGCTTCGACGGTGTGCAGCCCCGCCACGTTTTCCGCTTGGACCTGCGCCCCCCTCTGGAGGAAATAAGGAATAATTTCCATCCCAAGACCCGCTACAACATAGGGCTGGCCCAGCGCCGGGGAGTAATCGTCAAGGACGACTGCACCCTCGAGGATCTTCCCGTGTTTTACCGCCTCCTCCAGGAAACCGCCCTGCGGGACCGCTTCCTCATCCGCTCCTATGATTACTTTTGCACCCTGTGGAAGGAACTGGTGGAGCGGGGCTATGCCAAGCTCTTCCTGGCCTATTACCAGGGCGAGCCCATAGCCGGAACCCTGGCCTTTATCCTGGGGGACAAGGCGTGGTACCTGTACGGCGCCTCCAGCAACCGGCACCGCAATGTCATGCCCAACTACCTCCTCCAGTGGACCATGATCTCCTGGGCCAAGGAACAGGGCTGCACCCTTTACGATTTCCGGGGGGTGCCGGGAACGGTGGCGGAAGACCACCCCCTCTACGGCCTCTACCGCTTTAAGAAGGGCTTTAGCGGCACCTTTACCGAGTTCATCGGGGAATACGATCTGGTGTACTCGCCCTTCTACTACCGCCTCTGGTGCCTGGCCCGGCCGGCCCATGCCCTCTTTCGCCGGCTTCTCTTCTGGCGGCGGAAGGGGAGGAGCGGAGGGGCCGCAAAGGGCCCGTCGCCAGAAGCTGTCGACCTTTAGGCACCACCGGAACTTCCGGGGGACATCTAGCAAGGAGTAACCGTTATGGAGAACAGTTTAACCCCAGAAGCGGACCTGGCGGCCCTCCTCGGGCCCCGCTGGGTAGAGATCGAGGCCTCGGCTCTGGAACACAATGTAGAGCAGGTGAAGAGTATTCTTGCCCCCGGTACCCGCCTGCTGGCGGTGGTCAAGGCCGACGCCTACGGCGCCGGGGCCGTTGAGGCGGCCCGCCTGTTCTTGAAGGCCGGGGCCAGCTACCTCGGCGTCACCACCCTGGCCGAGGGATGGGAGCTGCGCCGGCATGGAATAACGGGGCCTATCCTCCTCATGAGCCCCCTCCTTCCCGAAGAAACGTCCGCGGCCATCCGTCAGGACCTCACCCTCACCGTCGCCAGCCGGAGGGATGGCCGGAGGGTCCTGGAAGCCGCCAGGGAGACGGGCAGGCCGGCCAGGGTGCACCTCAAGATAGAGACGGGGCTTAACCGTACGGGCCTTCAGCCCGAGGAAGCCGTGGCCCTGGCCCGGGAACTGGCTTCGCGGCCGGAGGTACGGTTGGAAGGAGTATACACCCACCTGGCCCGGGCGGCCCATCCCGCAAGAACCCGGGAGCAGTTCCGGGTGTTCCAGCAGGCCGTTCGCGCCTTGGAAGATGCCGGGGTGAGCCCGCCCCTGCGCCACATCTGCAACAGCACGGCTTGCCTCAAATATCCCGAAATGCACCTGGACATGGTACGCATAGGTACCCTCCTCTACGGCCAGTTCCCCCCTGGGGCCGGCAAGGGGGGGCTGGATCTGCGGGACCCGTGGCGGCTTAAGGCGCGGCTGCTGGCAGTTCGCCGGGTACCGGCCGGTACCCCGGTGGGCTACGGCGGTGATTATGTTACCCGCAGACCCACCTATCTGGGGGTGTTGCCCCTGGGGTATGCCGACGGTCTGGGCCTTACGGCCGTTGCCCGGCCTAAATCGGCAGGCGACCTGGCCCGCTTTGCAGCCAAAATGGTGCTGTCTTACCTGGGCTGGCGTGGCCGAGACCTGGCGGTGGACGTGGAAGGGAGGCGGGCGCCGGTGGTGGGACGCGTCGGCATGCAGCTGTCTATCGTGGACCTGAATGATGTAGAGGTGGAGGCCGGCCGGACGGTCGCCGTAACTATGGGACGGCCCATTACCGGAGCCCGCCTGCCGCGGCTATATCTCCGGGAGGGAGAGCCCTACCTTTTGCGGTCGGCCACCGGCGAGTGGATAGCCGTGTCCGCGGGCGCCATGGCTGCCGCTCCTTTCTCGTAATTTTCATCCCATGGCCCGGAAAAGGGAAAGGACTTTCGGCCTTGGCGGCGAATATACTTTTGCAGGAGGGAAGCGGAAAAAGAAAGCGAAGCCTTCAGCCAAGCGGAACGACGCCTCTAGGACTCTCCCCCAGGGGATGGGAGGTGAGCTGGTCTGAAGGAAAAGTTAATCCTAATCGTCGACGACCAGCCGGGCGTGCGCCGTCTTTTAGTAGAGGCTTTACGTCAGGCAGGCTTCAAAGTATCCATGGCCGCCAGCGGAGAGGAAGGTCTGCGGAAGGTAATAATGGATAGGCCCAGCCTGGCCATCGTAGATATAAAAATGCCGGGTATGAACGGAGTGGAGTTTCTGCGGGAGCTACATAAGCGCTCCTACCATCTGCCGGTGATCGCCATCACCGCCTACGAGGACGAAGAGCTAGCGGAGCAGGCCCAGAAGTTGGGGGTCCGGTATTTACTCTACAAACCCTTCGACCTATCCACCCTGTATAACATGGTGGATTCCGCCATAACCTGCGAGTGCCGTTGGGAACTGGAAGCCATACCCATCTGATCTTTACAGGGGTCCGGGATAAAAAAACCGGACCTCTCCCATTTCAGGGCCCGGGAACTGCAGGAATCGGCGCCGGAGTGGCGAATTCTATGGAATCAGGGAGCATGAGGGGGAAAATCTATGCTCGTTCCCACCACAGCCTTCTGCGCTTTACGCTGCCCGGCATGCGGCTGCCTGGAGGTTTACCGCGTCTCCCTTTTCGCCCTGGGTGGGGGCCGCACCTTTTGGCTGCCATGCTCCTGCGGTACGCCCCTGCTGGGCATCGGAAGGCAGAAGGGAAACGGTTTTTGGCTTAAGTATAACTGCACCATGTGCGGCGGTTTCCACATATGGCCGGCTGCCAGAGGGGACTTATGGGGAGAAAGCCTGCGCACCCTGATATGCGAGGATACGGGCCTGGAGGTGGGTTTTTTCGGGCCCGGGCACCTGGTACGCCGGGCGGTCGCCTTTCACGAGCGGTCCCTGGCCGAACTGGCCCGGGATCTGGGCCTGGACGGGGAGGGATGGCTCGGCAACGCCTGCGGGGGGAATAATAATACTGAAACATGAAGGAGCCGGCAGGCCGATAAACTAAAGCGGGGGAAAAACATGCCCTTGGTAACCCTGGTAGAAGTTCTGAAGAGGGCAGAGGCAGAATCCTTTGCCGTGGGAGCTTTCAACTGTAACAACATGGAAATCGTCCAGGCCATTGTGGAGGCGGCCGAAGCCGAAGCCTCCCCGGTGGTTATTCAGGCCAGTCAGGGAGCCCTGAAATACGCAGGTCTGGAGTACATAGTCGCCCTGGTCCGCACGGCGGCAAGCAGCACCCGAGTACCGGTGGTGCTGCACCTGGACCACGGTACCGACCGGAACCAGGTCTGGCAGGCCCTGCGGGCCGGCTTTACTTCGGTCATGGTGGACGGTTCCCCGTTGCCCCTGGAGGAAAATATTTCGCTTACCCGGCAAGTGGTGGAGGTAGCCCGGGCCATGGGCGTATCGGTGGAGGGGGAGCTGGGCCGCATCGGCGGCACGGAAGATCACGTCCGGGTGGCCGGGCGGGAGGCGACCCTGACGGATCCGGAAGAGGCCCGGCGCTTTGTGGCGGAAACCGGAGTGGACGCCTTGGCCGTAGCCATCGGGACCGCCCACGGACCTTACCGTGGAGTGCCGCGCCTGGACTTTGAGCGCCTCAAAACCATCCGGGAGCTTACCGGCATACCCCTGGTGCTCCATGGCTCTTCCGGGGTGCCCGACGAGGATATCAGGCGGGCCGTCGCCCTGGGGGTTCGCAAGGTCAACATCGACACCGATATCCGCACGGCCTTTGTAAAAAAGATGCGAGAGGTCCTGGCGGCCAGGCCGGAAGAAATAGATCCCCGCAAGATTTTGGGTCCCGCCAGGGAGGCCGCCCGCGAAGTCATCCGCCACAAAATCCGCGTCTTCGGCTCCTCCGGACGTGCTTAGGTGCCGGGGGGACGGGCGCCGCGAGGATCCCGCCTGCAAGTTGAACTTCCCGAGGAGGTGTGTTTTTTGCGCATATTTCTTGATACGGCCAACATTGATGAGATTAAAGCCGCTAACGATCTGGGAATAATTTCTGGGGTAACCACCAACCCTTCCCTTGTAGCCCGGGAGGGCCGGCCCCTGCGGCAGGTAGTGGAGGAGATCTGCCGTATTGTGGACGGCCCGGTAAGCGCCGAAGTTATCAGCCAGGACGCCCCGTCCATGGTGCGGGAAGCCAGGGATCTGGCCTCCATCCATCCAAACGTGGTGATCAAAATTCCCATGACCGCCGAGGGACTGAAGGCCGTCAAAGAGCTATCGGCCCAGGGTATCAAAACCAACGTGACCCTCATCTTTTCCGCCAACCAGGCCCTCCTGGCCGCCCTGGCCGGAGCCACCTACGTCAGCCCCTTTGTGGGCCGCCTCGACGACATAAGCCACCGGGGTATGGATATCTTGTCCGATCTCGTGCCCATCTTTGCCCAGTACGGTTTCTCCACCGAAATCATCGCCGCCAGCATCCGCCATCCCCTGCACGTGCTGGAAGCGGCCCGGCTGGGGGCCGACATAGCCACGGTACCCTACGGGGTGCTGAACCAGATGATTAAGCATCCCCTCACCGATATAGGGCTGGCCCGGTTCTTGGCCGACTGGGAAAAGGTGAAAGGGAAATAAAGACACGGAGGTTGTTCGTTCTTGGATACGGCCGAATTAGAAAGCAAGACTATGGTGGAGCTTTACCGCATAGCGCGGGAAATAGGGCTCTCCGGCTATTACCGCCTGCGCAAAAAGGAGCTGGTCTTTGAACTCGCTAAGGCCCTGGCCCAGCGCCAGCAGGCGGAGCGGCCGGAGCCGGCCGAGGAAAACGGGGAACACCTGCAGGCCCAGGGCATCCTGGAAATCCTGCCCGACGGGTACGGGTTCCTAAGGCCCTTCGCCTACCTGCCCAGCGAAGACGATATTTACGTTTCTCCTTCGCAGATACGGCGTTTCGATCTCCGCACCGGCGATAAAGTCAAAGGGCTGGTACGCCCGCCCAAGGATAACGAGAGATTCTTTGCCCTTCTGCGGGTAGAAGAAGTAAACCAGGAAAATCCAGAAACATGTCTCGAACGACTGCACTTCGATGCCCTCACTCCTATTTACCCCCAGGAGCGGTTGACCTTGGAGACGCCAGAAGGAGACCCCTCCACCCGCATCATCGACCTCATTGCTCCCCTCGGTAAAGGACAGCGCGCTCTGATAGTTTCCCCCCCCAAGGCCGGCAAGACGGTGCTCCTCAAAAAAATCGCCAACAGCATCACCACCAACTATCCGGAAGTCCAACTGATAATCCTGTTGATCGATGAGAGGCCGGAGGAGGTTACGGATATCGAGCGCTCGGTCAAGGGAGAGGTGGTAAGCTCTACCTTCGATGAACTGCCGGAGAACCATGTAAAGGTGGCGGACATGGTCTTGGAAAGGGCCAAGCGCCTGGTGGAACATAAGAAGGATGTGGTGGTCCTTCTGGACAGCATCACCCGCCTGGCCCGGGCCCACAACCTGGTGGTGCCGCCCAGCGGGCGTACCCTGTCGGGAGGCGTAGACCCTGCGGCCCTGTATAAACCCAAACGCTTCTTCGGTGCGGCCCGCAAGGTGGAAGAGGGAGGCAGCCTCACCATAGTGGCCACCGCCCTCATAGAAACCGGCAGCCGCATGGACGAAGTAATCTTCGAGGAGTTCAAGGGTACCGGCAACATGGAACTCATCCTGGACCGCAAGCTGGCCGAGCGCAGGATCTTCCCGGCCATCGATGTGAAGCGGTCCGGCACGCGCCGGGAGGAGCTCCTGTTATCCCCCGAGGAGCTGGAGCTGGTGTGGCACTTCCGCCGGGTTACCGCCAACCTGGGCACCGTAGAAGTGGCCGAAATGCTCATCGACGCCATGAAGAAGACTAGGAGCAACAAGGACCTCCTTAGAGCCCTTCCTGCCCTATTTCCCCGCGAGAGCGAGCGCTTAAGGGTTTAACAGCGGCGGCCAGCGTATATTTTCCGCGGCTGCAGGTTACAATATAACCGGCTGGGGAGGAAAGCAATACCAATTAACCCAAGGTTTAAGGGGTGATCACGTGTCATGTTCCTCCGCCGGACGGTTGTAAGGGTGAGCGTGGTTCTCCTGGCCCTTTTCGGCGCCAGTCTCGGGGGATCGGCCGCCCGGGCAGCCGTGGTTGAGGACCTGCAGCAAGTGGCCGCCGCCGTGGCTCCGGCCGAGTATGCCGAGCTGGCGTCGCGGGTCAACAGTTTCACCCGTCTTTACCGGGTAGAAGAAGGAGATACCATTACCGGCATAGCGCGCAATTTCAGGATCAACCGGGAACTCCTGGCCGCCATGAACGACCTGGAGGTGGGGGCGGAGCTTTCCCCGGGCCAGTTTCTCGTGCTGCCCTACGAACCGGGGCGCACCTATGAGGTCGTCCGGGGCGATACCCTGTGGGAAATCGCCCGGGTGTTCGGCCTGTCGGTGGCCGACATCATGGCCGCCAACGGGATTACGAATCCCCGCACCCTGCAGGTGGGTACCATCTTGACCCTCCCGGAAAACCCCGCCAGGCGGGAGGACAAGGCCGTAGTTAGACCCGTCTCCCGGGGCTCCTCCGGTTCCTTCCTGTGGCCCTTGATAGGGGCCATAACTTCCTCCTTCGGCTGGCGCAACCAGGAGTTCCACCACGGCATAGATATTGCCGCCGAGGAAGGGGCCACCGTCCGGGCGGCGCGGGAAGGCACGGTCACCTTCTCGGGATGGCGCAACGCCATTTACGGGCGGACGGTCATCCTTGATCACGGCGACGGATACCGGACGGTGTACGCCCATAACCGGGAGAACCTGGTGACCGCGGGCGAGTTTGTGGATGCCGGTGACGCCATTGCCCTGGTGGGAAGCACCGGCAGGGCTACGGGACCCCACCTGCATTTTGAAGTCTGGAAACAGGATCAGGCGGTAAATCCTCTGCGGTTGCTGGAGAGGGTCCCGGCCCGGTAAATTTTCCGGCAGAAGCCCCCGCCCCGGGCGGGGGCTTTTCCTTTGGTGCTTGCGACGGCGGCACCGGTTCGGAGGACCGGGTTATGCCCGGCTTTGCCAGGGCAGGCGGGAATCAAAACTGGGGGCGCGCCGGTCGGTGAACCTGAGTCATCCCCAGTTTTCGCCGGGTTGG
>DOLC01000108.1 GCA_003509545.1 Peptococcaceae bacterium | reverse complement strand
CGCGATTTACGAAAAGATTTCTAAGAAGCTGGACAAGATCCACGAGCTCCCCTGTGAAGAAAAAATCACTTATGTGAGCACAACTTTTGAAGCAATATACCTCCGCAGCGACTACACCATCTCGGATGTAGTTTTTAAATTGACCTAGTTCGTTATTAAGAGTTGAAGTACGGCGGCTGGACGGTGTAAGGTGCACCCCTTTGTCGTTTCTGTTTCTACACCTTCCCTGAATGGCCAGCTTGGTGTCTTTGAACTCTTATGACCCAGCCTCTCTTTTTATAGCTTCCCGCAGCACCATCCGGATGTAGGTGGTGTAACCTAGCCCCTTCTTCCTCGCGGCTCTTTTAATGGCGGCTACATCTTCTTTGGGTAAGCGTACCGATACGTGAACGAGCTCAGGCTTTTCGAATTCAACATCAGTATCCTCCCAATCTAACGCCTGGGTATCAGTACGGTCGAAAAAGTCGGCAAGCCTTTCTATATCATCGCTGGCGGGAAGATTAACTTCTTTTCGCAAGGTAGTACCTCCTTTCAGCTGACGTCATGTCCCGGGCTGTGACGAGATAGGCGCGGCCGTGGCCTTTATAGATAAATATTACTGCCAGGTAGCGCCCTGCTTCTGTCCTCCCCAGTAAGCGGTAAACATTCTCGCTAGGGTTGGACGTGGAAGGCTTAAGCCGCTGCACTATATGGTGACGGTCTTCGTACGCTACCTGCTCCACTTCTTCAGGAGTCACGGAGTGCTTAGCAATGTGCCTAATACGGTCGGGCGGCATGATAAACCATGTTATCTTCAAGGGATTTCACCTGTGGTATATTATAACACAACGTAGCACTAAATAAAATAAGCAACTAAATACCTGTTAAAGTAGCCGCGAGGACTTCCCTGCCCCGTAAGGGAAAGAAGGCCCTTTGGGTGGTGTCTGATCCACCCGGACCTTTTGGCGAAAAGGTAAGGCTTAGTGCTCCGTTATCAAAAGTTGAAGTATGGCGGACCCGATGGGGAACTGGCTGCTTCCCTGCGTTATCTGACCCAACGCTACACCATGCCCATCCCCCAGGCCAAGGCAGTACTAACGGACATCGGCACGGAAGAACTGGCTCACATGGAGATTATTGCCGCCCTGGTGTATAACTTGATTAAGGATGCTTCTTTAGAGGAGATTAAGCGAGCCGGGCTGGACGGCTACTATGCCGACCATGACCGGGCCCTGTATTTTGTCAACGCTGAAGGGGCTCCGTGGACGGCCGCCTACATCCAGTCCAAGGGCGATCCCATCACGGACCTTTATGAAAATATGGCCGCCGAGCAAAAGGCCCGTTCTACCTACGAATACCTCATCCAGCTCTCCGATGACCCCGATGTGAGCGATGCTTTGAAGTTCTTACGCGAAAGGGAGGTCGTCCATTTCCAGCGTTTCGGTGAAACGTTAAATCTGGTATACGATTATCTGCAGAGAAAAAAGTATTATTAAAGCTCAAGCCCGGGTAAAGGGGCTTTTCCTCTTATCTCTCTTCCCGCGATTTTCGCCGCCTGGAGGGTCCAGCGGAGGGCATAATAAGCATGTAGCCGGACACCGGAAGGGCAAAATTTGAACATACATTGATAGGCTCCGGGGGTTTTAATGGGGCGGGAGGCCGCATGTGCTTTCGCTTGATGGGAACCGGTCCCCTTCAGCAGGAACTCCCGTATCTCCCGGCGAATAGCAAATGTTGGGTAGAAAACCACCAGGGGGTTAACTATGTTAGCCATTGTTAATTCCGTCGTCCTCGTAGGCCTGGAGGGTCAGGGCGTACGATAGAGGTGGATATTTAGCAATGGTTTGCCGGTTTGTGATATTGTTGGTTAAATTTTGCACACGATATGTCTACCTTTAAACTGGGAGGGAAAAGGGTGAACTGGCTGTTCTGGGCGTTGCTGGCCATGGTTTTTTGGGGATTAGGCCCCATCTTTGCTAAACTGGGGTTGGTGAAGAGCGATCCCTTCACAGCGCTCCTCATCCGCACTATCGGCGTGTTCGCCGCGCTGCTTTTGTGGGGTTTGGCGACATCCCGGCTGGGGAGCCTCAAAGAGGTAGAACCCCGTACCTGGGTACTCCTTCTGAGCGAAGGGCTAGCCGCTTCGGTGGTGGGACATTTTGCCTATTTTCATGCCCTGCAGGCAGGCAAAGTTTCGTCGGTAGTACCGATAACGGCTTCTTACCCCTTAATGGCCCTCATCTTGGCAATTGCTCTGCTGGGTGATAAACTTTCCCCAGGGCGCGGCATCGGGGCGGTTTTGATTGTGACCGGTATCTACCTGATCCAGAGATTTTAAGCAGGGGCAAAGGTAGCTGAATTTCTTAAACAGCGCTATGCTTATTTGACCATAACGCATTATTGGAGATGTTTAGTAATGGGTTTTCAAGATAGTAAAACAAATTTACCCACAAAAAAAGAAGTGGCCTCCTTTTTAACCGGTAATCGTTACGATCTAATGGAGTGGGCCGGGGCTTTCGGTGACCTGGGTACCCTTATCCCTTTTGTCCTGGCCTACATAACCATTCTGAAGATGGACCCTGCCGGCCTTCTTTTTGCCTTTGGTATGGCCAAGATCGTTACCGGTTTGTATTATAAAACGCCTATACCTATTCAACCCATGAAGGCCATCGGTATCGGCTCTGTAGCCCAGGCCGGCGAGTTTACGCCGGCAGCAGTATGGGGCGCCGGGCTTTTCACGGGTTTGGTATGGCTATTCCTGGGCCTTACGGGCATCATTGACCGGGTAGCCGCTCTGGCCAAAAAGCCGGTTGTCCAAGGCATCGTGCTGGGGCTCGGCTTGACTTTTATGGTGGAAGGCATCCGGTCCATGGCTACAAATTACTTCTTAGCGGCTATAGCGTTGATTATGACCTTTGCCTTGCTAGGCAACCGGAAATTTCCGGTGATGTTTTTGTTGCTGGCCTTAGGGGTTGGCACCAGCCTGGCCGTCAATCCTATGCTGCTAATGGATTTAAAGAGAGGCATAGGTTTCTCCCTGCCGCAATTCACTCTGGCCCGGTGGACCTGGTCCGAGATGGTCAAGGGTGCGTTGCTCCTGGCCTTACCCCAGGTCCCCTTGACCCTGGGTAATGCTGTCATTGCTATTGTGGCGGAAAACAACGAGTTCTTTCCCCAGCGGCCTATCACCGAGGGTAAGATTGCCATTTCCACCGGCTTAATTAACCTCCTGGCCCCCCTTTTTGGCGGGGTTCCCATGTGCCATGGTGCGGGAGGGATGGCCGGCCACGTCCGTTTTGGCGCCCGGACGGGTGGCAGCCTGGTTATCATGGGCTTTATGGTTATTGCCGTCGCCATCTTTTTTAATCGCGGGGTAAATATTCTTTTGCAGTTGTTCCCTCCGGCCATTCTGGGCGTGATCTTGTTTTTTGCCGGAGCGGAACTGGCCCTGACGGCGAGGCCGGAGGCTGCCGGCCGGCAGGAATTTTACGTTACTCTGGTCACGGCAGGTTTCGCCATGTGGAATATGGGGGTCGCCTTTGTGGTGGGATTATTGTTACATGAGGCTCTAGCGAGGGGCTGGATAAAAGTGTAGTATCGGTAACTCAGAAACCCTTGAGCTTGACTTAGGAGGGGCAAATAAATATACTATAATTAAACAATGGATTAATCGTTAGGGGTGATTATCCTTTGGATAAAGGGAGTGCTTCCAACCCTAATAATGACCTCTGTGATACCTTCTGCCCTTCCGACCATCTTGAGCACCTGAAGGGCAGGGTACTGGAAGTAGCCGGTTTATCGGAAATTTTTAAGGTCCTCGGGGACGAAACCAGGACCAAAATCCTTTATCTGCTAGCCCACAAGGAACTCTGCGTGTGTGACCTGGCCGCACTCCTGGATATGAGTTTGCCCGCCGTTTCCCACCATTTGCGGTTGTTGAGGGCCTTGCGCCTGGTCAAGTACCGCCGGGAGGGCAAGATGGTCTACTATTCCCTGGACGATGAGCACATCCTAAACTTGATTCGCGAGGCCCAGGCCCACTTCACGGAAGAGAGGTAGGTACTATTTCATGGTAGCAACATACGTGCTAGTAGGTACCGCTGCTGCCGCAGCCGCCGCCCATACCCTCCTCCCGGACCACTGGCTGCCCTACGTGCTGACCGCCAGGGCCAGGCAAATGTCCCACGGCAGGACGGTCGTGATGGCGGGAGCCGGAGCGATCACCCATCTTTTTTCCACAGTAATTATCGGCCTGGTGTTTACCCTGGCCGGTGAAAGCGCGGCCGCTAGGATCACCTGGGGGTTGGAGCGGCTGATTGGCCTGGTGGTGGTTGGCCTTGGGCTATACTTCCTCTGGCGGGGTTGGGCCGGAAAGGGTCAGCGGCATGAGCACAGTCATATGTACGATCACCTGCCAGAAGGGTTTGGTCATAGGTACAATTACCAGAAAAAAGAACATTCCCACACCAACGGGCGGGGGTCGGATTACACCCTGGGCGCCATCCTGGGGGTGCGGCCCTGCGGGGAGGCCATTCCCATTTTTCTGGCGGCAAGCACGCAGGGAGTCTTTTCATCCCTAGCCGCCATCGGGGCCTGGGTGGTGGTGACCGTGTTGTCCATGGTCGGCATCGTCTGGCTTTCGGTGCGGGGTCTGGAAACCCTCCGCTTCGCCTGGCTGGAGCAGTATGGCGAACTAATATCGGGGGCCCTCATTACGATGCTCGGCGTCATTACTTTGCTATTATGATGTGAGGTGGAACAACGAATGCGTTACACCCTGGCCGGATTGGAGTGCGCCAGTTGCGCCGCCAAGATTGAGCAAGAATTACGTAAAATCAAGGGATTGGAAGGGGTAACCGTGAACTTTGCCGACCAGAGCGTGGAACTGCCCCCGGAACTGGCGGCAGCGGCCCAGGAGGCCATTAGCCGGGTGGAACCCGGCGTGCGGCTCGTGGAGCAGGGCGAGCGAAGGCCGGCGGCCGCAGAAGAGGAAGGAGAGGGAAAGAAGGCCCTCTACCTGATCGTGGCCGCAGGGCTTCTTTGGGGAGTGGGTTTCCTCTTCAACCAGCAGCTCCACCGCACCCCCTACGCCTGGGCTGAATACGCCGTGTTGCTGGCCGCCTACCTCCTGGTCGGGGGACCGGTCATCCAGACCGCCTTCCGGAACCTGGTTCGGGGGCAGGTCTTCGACGAGAACTTCCTGATGAGTGTGGCCACCGTCGGCGCCATCGCCATCCACCAGTTGCCCGAAGCCGCGGCAGTGATGCTCTTCTACGCTGTTGGGGAATATTTCCAGGAACGGGCGGTGAACCGTTCTCGCCGCGCCATTACCGCCCTCCTGGATATTAGGCCGGATTACGCCAACCTGAAGCTGAACGGGGAAACCAAGCAGGTCCGGCCGGAGGAAGTGGCGGTGGGTCAAATCATCGTTGTCAAGCCCGGAGAGAGGGTACCCCTGGACGGCGAGGTGCTGGAGGGGACCTCCTTTGTAGACACCTCGGCCCTGACGGGGGAATCCGTACCCCGCAAGGTGGAAGCCGGCGAAAAGGTCCTGGCCGGGATGGTTAACACCCAGGGCCTCTTGACGGTTCGGGTGACGAAGCCCTACGCCAAGTCTTCAGTGGCCCGCATCCTGGAACTGGTGGAAAACGCCGCCGGCCGGAAGGCCCCTACGGAACAGTTTATCACCGCCTTTTCCCGCTACTATACTCCGGCGGTGGTCTTCGGCGCGCTGGCCGTGGCCGTGGTACCTCCCCTGGTCATCCCCGGAGCCACATTTTCCGAATGGATCTACCGTGCTCTGGTGCTGCTGGTCATTTCCTGCCCCTGCGCCCTGGTGATCTCCGTTCCCCTGGGTTACTTCGGCGGCATCGGCGGAGCATCCCGCCGGGGTATCCTGATCAAGGGGGCGAACTTTTTGGACGCCCTAGCGGGTCTCCACACGGTGGTCTTTGACAAGACTGGCACACTGACCCGGGGCGTTTTCCGGGTGACGCGGGTTGTGCCCTACAACGGTTTTTCCGCAGAGGAACTTCTGTCCCTGGCCGCCCACGCCGAGGCCTTCTCCACCCACCCCATCGCCCGGTCCATCCGGGAAGCCTATGGCCGGGAGATTCCGGCGGACGCGGTGGGTGAATACCAAGAAATCGCCGGCCACGGCATCAGTGCCGTGGTGGGTGGGAAAAGGGTGCTGGCGGGAAACGACCGCCTGATGCACCGTGAGGGCATTGCCCACGATGTCTGCGACCTCGAGGGCACCGGCGTGTACGTGGCCGTGGACGGCACCTTCGCCGGATACATCATTATTTCCGACGAACTGAAGCCGGACGCCAAGGAAGCCATCGCCCGCCTGAAGGAGCTAGGGGTCCAGCAGACGGTCATGCTTACCGGGGACGAGGAGTCGGTAGCCCGGCGGGTGGCCGAGAGCCTCGGGCTGGACGCCTACTTCGCTGAACTCCTGCCGGAAGACAAAGTGGCTAAGGTGGAGGAACTGGCAGCGGGTCTCGCCGAGCGCCGCAAGCAGAAGTTAGCCGTTGTCGGCGATGGAATCAACGACGCCCCGGTCATTACCAGGGCTGACGTGGGGGTGGCCATGGGGGGATTGGGGAGCGACGCCGCCATTGAAGCAGCCGATGTGGTCCTCATGGAGGATAAACCCTCCCGGCTGGCCACCGCGGTGGAGATAGCCAGGTACACGGGCCGGATCGTACGCCAAAACGTGGTCCTGGCCCTGGGGGTGAAGGCCTTCTTCCTGGTCCTTGGGGCTTTCGGGGTGGCGACGATCTGGGAAGCGGTCTTTGCCGATGTGGGTGTGACTTTGGTAGCCATTTTTAACGCCACCAGGACCCTACGGTATGGAACCCGCCCCTAAAACGTTTCCTCATTCTACCAAACTAAGTTCAGTAAAAGGCGAAATAGAGCGAGGTGTTTACTTGAATACAGTGCGCATATTGCCTATTATGGCTTAAGAAAAATGCGAGGCGCTTGGGTTACAAGAAGCAGTTAACCAGGTCTATATGCCGGCGTGGCCCTATAACGCAGAAATAAGAGGCCTCCGAATTAAGAGGTTCGCCTCTTGGGAAGAGATTCAGGGTTGCATAGATTGTTTTTCCCAATACCGTATGGTACTATAAACATAGAAGAGATGGAAAATACTGTATATCCTTTTCTATCCCCGACGCCCGGATGGAAATCGCATATGAAGACCTGGACACGGCCAAATATAATCTTGAGGGCAAACGCTATTTGTGGCCTGTGTTCCTGTGGTCAACAAGCCTTAGAAAAAGCTTTTTGAGGTGATGTATTTCAAGAGATCTGGGAGAGTTCGACCGCGCAAGCACGACCTTGTAGTATTGGGCAAGCTTACTGGTCTTCTCGAGGCTTAAGATAAAGCAAAACTGGCTGAAAAATATACAGAGAATTATACGAGGGAGATTGTTGAACAAACCGAAAGGGTGGTCGGATGGCTGGCAAGCAAGTTGAAATAACTATACGTGAGTATATAAATCTACTGCGGAAGAACAATATCCGGGTTTACCGGGCCATTCTCTTTGGTTCCTATGCTAGAGGCCAAGCTCGAGAGGATAGCGACATTGATGTGGCCATTATTAAGTCCGGACCTGGGCAAAGACCGTATTGAGGAGGCAGTGTTTCTGAAGAAGACAGCCGAGGAGGTAGATCTAGATATTTCTCCAAGGCCGTATTCGGTGGAGCAATACCTAAAAGCTTGCAATGGCGAGTTCTTGCATGATGAAATAATTGATAAAGGCAAGGTCATTTTATAAGCATTGTTGCCTCCCGGCCGGTAGTGTGAGAGTATTACCGGCTGTTTCCAAAAGTACTTTTCGAGATAGGGAGAGAAAGGAGCGATTTCCTTGGCTATAGATTTAGGCGGGGGTAGTAGCCAATATCTACAAGAAGAGCTGGAACGGATAAGTGGCATTATAATTAAAAACTGTCGCCCCGAGAAAATTATTCTTTTCGGTTCTCTCGCAGGAGGCAGGGCGAAGGAATACAGCGACCTTGACCTGGTGGTAGTCATGAAAACAGACATGCGATTTATGGACAGGCTATTGTTCCTGGCCAGGCTGACCAAGCCACAGGTAGGAGTAGATTTTCTTGTGTATACGCCGGAGGAATTCAGGCAGATGATGGAAGACGGCAATCTGTTCTTGAAGGAAGAGGTGGTCAAAAAGGGGGTTGTGCTTTATGACAGCGGGGCAGCAGGAATACATGGCCTGGCTTAACTATGCTGATGACGATTTAAAGGCTGCTGAAGAACTTATTAAAGCAGGGCTATACAATTTGGCCTGTTTTCACTCTCACCAGGCCGCCGAGAAGTATCTGAAAGCATTCCTCGTAAAACATAGAATAAGCCCACCTAGGATACATAAGCTCCCTGGCCTCTTAAGTCTATGCCAGCAGGCAGGCGCCGAAATTGAAGAACTCAAAGAAGAGGCTCTGATACTGGATATGTACTACATTCCGACCCGGTACCCGACTGCCCCTGTGGGAAGCCTACCTGAAGGCCTACCCAACCAAGACGATGCAAAGAAGGCCTTGGATATTGCTAAACGGGTGAGGAATTTTGTTAAATTAAGAGAAACAACTAACTGAGGAGTTATAAGTTAGGGCCGGTGGCACCTCTGCCACCGGTTTTTTGTTTTAAAAACACAGCAAAGGGGGTTTAACCTTGATACGCATCAACAAGAGCGGGAGCGAACAGCTGAGGGTCCAGGTCGGTATCTTTAAGGGTGTCGAGTATGTCGATATCCGGGTGTACTACTATGATGCCACGAAGCAGGAATGGAAGCCCTCGCGAAAAGGCGTGGCCTTTAAGCGCGAGCTCTTGCCGGAAGTGGTAAAAGCCCTGGAAGAAGTGGGCGGTAAATAAAAAAAACAGCAAGCTTCTTTGAGTTTTTTCTCATGGCCGGTGGTAACAGCGCCACCGGCTATTCTTTTAAATAAATTCTATCCTCTTCCCTTTAGACCCCTTTAAGCGTCCAAAATATGACAAGGAAAGGAATTCTGATACAGGAATTCCTAGGACCGAAGGCCAAGGAATTCCTGCTATAGGTATTCCTACAGGCGGAAGAGTAGAAAAATAAAACGTATTTGGGAAAGGAGAATAGAGGTTAAGGGGCCGCCGCAACGTTTACGTCCGAACGGGCTTACGTAGCGGCGGCCTTAGTATGGAAGCGAGAGCAGTAGGCAGCAGGAGCGCGTTTTAGGCGCACCTGCTGCCTTGATTTTAAGCCTCCAGGCCTTCCGGCTGCCTCCTTATTTTACTACCGCTCGGGCCCGGTCCGGCAAGGGCAGGGGCCTGCGGCATATGCTCCCGGGCTGGCGCCCGGTCCGCTATTCCTCGGCCCGGCCCTGCGGGCCGCCCTTGCCGCCCGGCCGGGCGGCTGTATTCGGCAGCCAAGGCCGGAAGGCCAAAAAGATAAGGAGGTGGTACGGATGGCTGTAAAACTTGAGGAAAACAAAGTCAAGCAGGCAGTGAATAGTTTGCTAGCCATGCTTCAAAGTGGTGATCTGCCGAAGAAATCGGCGTGGACCGTTATCAACGCCCGGGCGGGCTACGGCAAACCGAGTGATAAATGGAGCCTGGGAAATAAGCTCTTGATGCTAATTGCCGGGACGGAGGACGCTAGGGGTTACCAACAGTGGCGGGAGGTCGGCCGGCAGGTGAAAAAGGGAGCCAGGGTTTTTTACATCCTCGCGCCGATGACCAGGAAGAGGGGCTTTTAAACATATCGTCCTCAGCAACGGCCAGGTGGCCCACCTGCACAGGCTGGGACCGGAAAGGGTGGCTCCTGGTAGACAATATGAGGAATTTATAACCCTGGAAGTACGGCCGACCCCGGTAGAAGTACGGGACCGGGTATACCGGCATTTTTTAAGGCAATTAGACCTGTATCCCCGGCACAAAGCGGAGCTGTTGCGCCGCGGTTTAAGCGAGGACGATATCAAGAGGAACGGGTATAAATCCATACCAGAGCATGTTAATCCCTGAATAATATGCAGGAAGCTAACCCGCAGCGGCCTAGACCTGGTTGGCATCCCCGGGTTTTACCGGACCGAAAGCAAATACGGTGGAAGATACTGGACGTTCAATGCCTCCCCCGGCTACTTCATTCCCATCCGTGACACCAAAGGAAGGATCCAGGCCCTCCAGCGGCGAATGGACGACATAAGCAACGGGAAATATATGCTGTTTAGCGGGCAGAGCAACCGGGGCGGTTGATCCTGCGGCACTCCCGCCCATGTGGCTAGGCCAAGGGAAGTAAAAGACGGGCGGGTTTGGATTACGGAAGGGCAATTAAAGGCGGATATTGCCGCGGCTTACCTCGGCGGGGTGGTCGTAGGCGCCCAGGGCGCCACTTCCTGGAAACCCGTGGTCCCGGTGGTGGTCGAACTGGCAGCAAGAGAAGTGGTAATCGCCTACGACAGGGACCAGGAAACGAATAAAGAAGTGGCCAGGGGCAAGAGAATGCTGGTGGCAGAATTGAAGAAACTGGGCATAACGGTCCGGGAAGCAATATGGAGAGCCAGGTCGAAAGAGGAAAAAGGGATAGATGACGCCCTGGTGGCCGGATTGGATATAAGGGTTATTTAATTGATGTTCCTGACACTAAATGGTATTATGTATTTGAAAGATGGAAAAAGCTGTATGCACCCGGAGGCAGGAGAATGGTTAAAACAGGCCGAATACGACCTGGAAACCGCTGAAACCATATTGAATGGGAGGTGATCCCATGTCACCCAACCAGAAAGCAATAGACATAGCTAGATTATACGTAGAAACCTTGAGGAAAAAGAACCTCCCTATTAAGTCGGTAATCCTCTTCGGGTCCCAGGCGAGGGGTGACTACGAGTCGGATTCTGATATTGATGTTCTTGTGGTTACTGAGAAGCTCGACGCAAAAATACGCGAGGTCATTCTAAACGAAGCCTTTGAGATTAGCCTTGATAAGGATGTAGTACTGATACCCCTTATATACGACCTTGAGAAGTTTGAGTCTCCTCTATTCCGGTCCGGGCCCCTTTATCAGAGTATAAGCCGGGAAGGGATTATTATCCTGGCGTATCCCCACTTTCGAGGCTAGGCCTACTGGGCTTTCGCTCGCTCCAGAAACCCTTGCGGGCCAAACTATCTATCACTCAGTCTCAAGCTCCGGCGGACTTCCCGGCAAATTCGACCTCCTGTGTCAGTTGCCGGCCTCGGCCGTCCGTGGCCTCGGGTCCGCCTCCGCTTTCGACTTCGTGAAGTTTGGCAGCCGCTCGGGTTTAGTCGCTCGCTTTCAATCCAAGGTAGGCCCTTCCCGCAAAAAGCGGGGATACGCCAGATTATTATCCCATGAGCGACACCGCGTTTAAGAAGCTGTTCGCCCGGACCAAAATAGAGAAGGCATGGCAAACCTGGGATGAGGCCGAATGGGCCTTCCAAGGGAGAAAGTACCCAAGTGCGGTTAACAGAATGTACCACCTGCAACGCGAGGAAGAGATTGAGCCCGGGCGGGCCCGCTATGGGCAGGTGAGGGTAGCCCACACCGTCTGGAAGGCTGCCTGGCGGGCATTGGAGCGGGAACGCACCAGGGCCGAGGCCCCGGCCTTACTCCTGGCGGAAAGGGAGCTGGAAAGACACAGACGCAAAAGGTGCCATCGGGGAAAGCGCCGTGGGCATCACCAAGGCTTTCCTCTCCTACTTCCAATAATCCGTTGGGAATATCCTTCTACGGCAGGCCCGGCTCTTCCGGGCCTGCCCCCTTTAGGAGGGAGGGGGAAACCTGTGGAGGTAATAACCAACCTTATAATTTAAGCTATAAACAAATTCCTGTCCGATTTTTGAAAATGCCCTTACCACCTTTGCCCAGTTCGCCGGGAACGAGATGGCCCTGGCCACGCCGATCCTCGATGCGGTTTACGTGCAGAACGCCATAAGGCTGGTCCAGGCCTTGGCCGGGAGCCTCTTGGCCCTGAAGGTGGGTGTGGAGGCCACGCGCTCCTATGTGCTCTACCTCGGCGGCGACCCCGGGGCCGACCCCGGAGGTCTTCTAAAGCGTACCGCCTTTGCCGCGGCGGCCATAGGGGCCGGGCCCTGGACGGTGAAAAACGTTTATCTCTGGGGCTCCGCTCTGGCCGATAGTGTGGCGCACCTGGGTTCTGTAGGGCAGCCATCGTCGCCCCTGGATACCATCATAACTTTTACTGCCACGGCGCCTTTCCTGACAATAATTACCTCCCTGATCGCCATCCTTATCTGGGCTTTGAACCTTATCCAGATGGGTATACGCTCGGTGGAGGTGGCCCTCTTGGCGGCTGTCGGCACGGTCATGGCCGTGGGCCTGACCCGCGCCGACGAGGGAGTGGCGGCGGTATGGTGGAGGGAACTCGTGGTGTTCTCAGCCTCCCAGGCCGTGCAAGTCTTTCTAATCAAGGGGTTCCTGGCCACGGTGATGACCATAACCTTCGGCGTAGATATTTTGAAGCCCTTTTCTTCTGATCGGCTGGCTCTGGGTGGCCTTCAAGACCCCGGCGGTCCTGCGCCAGTTCGCCTACCACTCCGGCCTGGGTTCTGCTATGGGACATACGGTACAGACCGCGGGCACTGGTACATCGTGCGCAGGATGTTCACGAGAGTATAGGAGGGCAATGCAGGATGTACTTAATACCGAGAAATGTTAAGGCGAGGTTTGAGTTCTTCCCCGGCTTCGGCTGGTTCGAGCTCGTGAGCGTGGTGGGAGGAGCTATATTGGGGCTCCCGCTTTACTTTCTAGCAGGCCTTTTTACCGAGTCTTTTTTCCGGGCAGTCTTCTTCATTATTCCTCCTGGCCTACTTCGTCACCAGGCCGGGGCCGGACGGCCAGAGCTTGGACGGCTTAATCAAACTTTGGCGAGGGTGGAAGAGCAGCCAGAAACGATACTTCTACGTCACCAGGGGAGAGTGATACTGTGATGCTCAAATTTCCAGGCAAAAAGGAGGCCACCAAGAAGAAACAGGCAACCCAGGAAGAGGCCAGGAAGGCCGTCCAGGAATGGCTGCCCTTTAAAGATATTGCCGGGGGAGTCCTGGTGAGGAAGGACGCTCAGGTTGCAGCAATTCTAAGAGTGGAACCTTTCAACCTTTCCCTGAAGAGCGAGACGGAGAAGAAGCGCATCATCACCGCCGTCTTCGAGGCCATAAACGGGCTTAAGGAGCCCTTCCAGATTGTGTCCCTTGGCAGGCCGGTGGACCTGGACGCTTACTTAAGGGAATTACAGGGAAAAGCCAGGGAGACTACCAGCTTTATCAGGAGAAAGCTCCTCCAGGAATATATTCATTACGATATTCATTACGTCAGTGCCTTAGTTTCCACCGGGGAGGCACTAGAGAGGAGGTACTACCTCCTCCTTCCTGGGAAGGAAAGGGAGGAAGTACTACAGAGGGCGCACGACCTGGCTTCTAATCTTGAGCGGGCAGGACTCAAGGTGACTATATGCGAAGAGCAGGAGATCATCGATTTGCTCTTTGTCTTTTTGCACCCGGCCCAGGCGGCCTTCGAGCGGCCCCCTGCACTGGCGGGGCCGTACCTGCCACCCCTGTTGGGAGCGGTGTAAGAAGGAATTTGTCTCCTGGAAGCGAATATTCTGCTAGAGGCTGGCCCGGGAGGTGACAACCGGTGCTAGATCAATCTCCTTCATTATCGCCTCACGCACTAAGGCCCAAGCCTCCTGTAAAGTGGGCAGGGGGCAAAGCCCAGCTTATACCTCAATTTGAGCCACTGTTTCCTAAGAAGGAATATAACCTTTACATAGAACCTTTCGTGGGGGGCGGGGCGGTATTTTTCCACCTGCTGCCCCACCAGGCTATTCTTATTGACAGCAACGAGGAGCTTATCAACTTTTACCTGGTGGTGCGAGACAACCTGGAGGAACTGCTAAGGGACCTCAGAAAGCACAAGAACACGCGGGAATATTACTACTCCGTCCGCGCCTTAGATCCCGAGGAGCTTTCGCCCGTGGAGAGGGCCTCCCGGTTCCTTTATCTCAACAAGACGGCTTATAATGGGCTGTGGAGGGTAAACAGCCAGGGTAAGCATAACGTGCCCTTTGGGAGATATAAGAATCCCAAGATTGTAGACGAGCCCAACCTCCGGGCGGTAGCCGAGGCTTTGAAACATGCCCAGATAATCTGCGGCGACTTTAGCCGCGTGCTGGAGTTCGCCCGGCCTGGTGCCTTTGTATATTTCGACCCTCCCTATTACCCCTTATCCGATACGGCCAATTTTACGGGCTACACTCCGGACGCTTTCGGGACGGAGGACCAGAAGAGACTGGCGGCCGTATTTAGAGAACTAGATAGAAGTGGCTGTTTGGTAATGCTCAGCAATTCAGATACACCCTTCATACGTGAGCTCTATTCGGGATGCGATATCCAGATAGTCTACGCCAGGCGGGCTATAAACTGCAGGCCCGACCGGAGAGGACCAATAACAGAACTAGTTATTAGAAATTACCGGTGAGGACGGTTGACGTTAATGCCAGGGAGAGATGCTCGTTTCCGGGATGCCATCATCAGGTATGTGAACTCCTGGGGTGAGGACATTGAGGTTTTGAAGGAAAAACCTGTGGGCTACAGGTTTGTAGGTACGCCACGGGTACTGGATATTGTGTTACGTCACGGCGGCAGGTACATGGGCATAGAAGCCAAGCTTCAGGAGAGTTCGGGGACCGCATATCAAAAGTTGAGTTATGCCCTGGAAGATTGCCTGGCCTGCCCTATACCTACAATAATTGTTTTTGCCGGAGGCGGCATAAGAGAAGACATGAAGACCAAGCTTATATTGAGCGGCCGCGGTATAGAGGTTAGTTTCTTATCATCTGATGAGCAGGACCCAGAAAAAGATAGAATTGAGGATCCCCACCTACTTCTGAGACAGAGGGTGTTACTATCTTTCTTTCAACCACTGAGCCAGCCTTTTATCTACTTCCCGTCGTAAGCTTCTTACCCCGGCTTCGATGCTCTCCTGGTCCTTAAATTCCGGATATTCGCCAGGAGAAAATATCCCTGAACACTCCCTGAGGGCTTTCGCCTGGCTGGGCTGGAAGCCTGTTTTCGGGGGTTTGGTCTTCTTCGACATCTCACAGCCTCCAGGGTGTTTTACTGCGGCTCCTCATGGGGCTGAAGGTCCAGGCACTTCTCCGACTTGAGCCAGGCTGTTATGAGTTTCAATCCCTCGTAGGT
>DOLC01000049.1:47108-73537 GCA_003509545.1 Peptococcaceae bacterium | reverse complement strand
TCTCTATCTGACGCTGTAGTATTATCACCTTGGGGTTCAACCCTTCGGCCCGGATGGCGTCAATGGTCTCCTTTAACGCCCCCTGGCAGCTGGTCAAGAGGACGCTCATGCCCACCAAAGGCGCACCGGTCTCCTTGACGGCGGCTACGAATTTCTCCTTGGGCACGTCTACTCCCAGGTCCACCACGTTATATCCGGCACCCTTGAGCAACATGATTACGATGTTCTTCCCCAGGTCGTGGATATCTCCTTTAACGGTGCCTATCACCACCGTGCCCTTATTCTCGGCAGTTTCGCCGCTCAAATGGGGTTCTAGGATATCCATAGCCCCCTTCATGATCTCGCCGGCCATGACCAGCTCGCTTAAGAAATAATCACCGCGCTCAAACCGGTTACCTACTTCCGTCATTCCTTCCTGCAGGGACTTGACTATATCCAGGGGAGCCGTACCGCTTCCCAATAATTCCTTAACCAGGGCGATTACCCGTTCTTCCTCTAATTCGGCCATGGCTTTGGCCAGGGCTTCCTTAGACATAGCTGCTACCACCATCCCCTCGAAGAGATTTAGTTCCTCCTTGCCACCGACCTTTACCGCTGTACCCAGAACCAGATAAAGGCATAGGCAAAGGCATCTAGTTTGTCCCATTCCCTCTTGACAATTTCTTCGTTCCCGGCCAGCTGGCCCAACTCTTCCTTCTTTACCTTCCAGGGCACACAGGTACCCGCTTCCGGTACAAAGACCTGGACTTTGTTCTCGGCCATCTTTTTCCCCTCCTCCTTCCCGGCTCACTTAGTACGCGCCGTATTGCCGCGCGGCTTCCAGCATGGCCTCAATGTTTTCCCCCTTCGCGTCGCCCATGACCACCCCGCCGGCCGCCAGGACAAAACCGCCGTCGCCGGCCAGCTCGTCGATGGCCCGCTTTACGCAATCCCTGACTTCCTGCGGCGTGCCGTAGGTCAACAAGGTGGTGGGAACGCCGCCGTAGAGGCAGAACCTCCCGCCCAGAACCTTCTTGGCTTTCTGGGCATCGGTCAGGTCAATGCAGAAGACTATACTCTTGTCGGGAAGCTCGGCTATCCTTTCCAGGTAGGGCGTCCAATCCCCTTCGGCGAAGAAGAAAACTCTCTTCCCCAGGGCCCAGAGCCCCTCGATAACCTTCTTCCATGTCGGCCAGTAGAATTTATCCCACTGTTCGAGGCTCAAGAAGGGGTAGGCTCCCTTGTGGAGGGGAGCAAAGCACGGCAGGGAGGTGTCCCCCGCCGAGGTGATCATGCCGTAGGCGATGTTGTGGGGTACAATGGCTTCCAGAGCGGCCAGCACTTTGTCCGGCCGTCGCCGGAGGTCCAGAAGGATCCCCTTGGTTCCCCGCAGGGAATCGCCGAGGGTGTCAAAGGGAGCCTTGGTCATCCCAGTGCCGTACGGCACTACCCCGAATTCCTGTCTCCACTTCTGCGCCACCTGGGCCGTCTTGCCGTTATGCATGGCAAAGCCGACGGCGCCCTTAATCAGCGCTACGGTAGCGCGGTAGGAACCCGGCTCGGCAAACTCGTCGTTTACCCGGGGTAAGTATTTCTCCACCAGCCACCCGGTGGGGTTGGCAATGAAATCGTCGTAGTCCTCGGCCTTCATGAATTCCTCTTCTACGTACTGGAACCCTGCATCGGCTTCAAAGTATATCCCGGGGAATCGGTACTGCCGACAGCCCACGGCATCGAACATGGGCGGCCACCACAAGTTTATGGAGCCGAACATGACGTCGAAGTCGAGGTCTTTAAGGACCCCGTCGATGACGGCCGTAGCTTTGTCCACATCGTAGTAGGCTTCTTGCAGGGTGATGCCGCTATATTTAATGACCCATTCGCCCAGGGGAAAGACTACCGGTACTTTGTCCGGCTTGCCGCACTCCATGGCTACGCTGTAGCGCTTGAACCTTTCCTGAAAAAGCTGCTCCTTGCCACTCATACTTTTGTTTCCTCCCCTTGCGCATAGTAATATAAAGTCAGTCGGCCAGCAGGCCTTTACGGTAAGCCTTTAGAAAATTCTTGCCGAAGGCATCCCGGCCCATAAGCAGCTCCATCGTCGTAATGGCCGTCATAACCTTGGGATCCAGGGGGTCCAGGATCGCCGCGTCCATGCCGTGGGCCATACATATGGCCAGGAAATACCGGTTGATGAGCTTTCTCTTGGGCATATTGAATGAGATATTGCTCAAACCGGAGACCGTCTTAACGTTAAACAAGCGCTTAATTTCTGTTAAGCATTGAAAAAACGTTGCCGCATGGGTGTGGCTGACGGCCAGGGGCAGGACCAGGGGGTCGATATATAGATTCTCGAGATTATAGCCGTACTTGGAAAGGAGCTCGACGAGGCGCTCCGTAATCTTAATCCTGTCCTCCACAGTCTTGGGAATGCCGTTGTCGTCCGCCGTGAGCCCGATGGCCGGACACTGGTACTCTAAAACCAGGGGCAGGACCTCCTCCAGGCGGTTCTTTTCCATAGAAATAGAGTTAATGATAACCTTACTTTTCTCTCCTTTGATATTTTTTAAAGCCTTCTTAATTACCTCTCCCGAAGTGCTGTCCACACACAAAGGTGCATCTGTTACCTCTTGTACGGTCTGGACGAGCCACTCCATATCTTCTATCTCATTACAGTGGGCGGTATTAACGTCCAGGTAATGGGCGCCGGCCTGCACCTGTTTTACAGCCAAATCCCGTACCGCCGCGGCGTCCTTATCCTGGATAATCTGGCGTACACTCGGAATGGCGCTATTCAGCTTTTCTCCGATTATTAGCATTTCGGGCACCCTCCGTGAAACCTTACAGTAATATCTCAAAAGAAGACCCGTCGCCAATTCGGCTGGAAGCCTGTCTATACATATATTCTACTTTTGTTGTAAAATTCCTGCTTCATGAGTCCCTAATTTTTTGGTTTAAATTCCTTCGTTAAACTAAGAATAAGTCCCAAACTTCCGGGCCGCCTCTATGAGGGCCCGCAGGTTTTCCGGCCTTATATCGTCGATTACGGCCCCGGAGCTCAGAATAAACCCCCCGCCCCGGCCGGCTACCTTTATAAGTTCACGGCAGCAATCCTCCACTTCTTCAGGGGATCCGAAGGCCAGGAGAGAAATAGGCACGTTTCCCGCTATGCAGGCCACGTCTCCCAGCACCTCTTTAGCCCTGGCCATGTCTATATCGTCAAAAAGCCAAACCGTTTTTCCCGGCGGTAGGTCGCAGATAATCTCCAGGCGGGAATTGTAGCCGCCCTCTGCAAACAAGAAGGGAACGAGGCCCTCCTCGATGAGGGCTTCGATCACTTGGCGCAGAGTCGGCCAGTAGAAAGTCCTGAACTGCCCCTCGGAAAGGAAACCGTCGGCTCCCTTGTGCAGGGGTATGAACACCAGGGGATGGCCCGCCGCCCGGGCGGAAGTTATTCCCATCCTCACCGCCAGGGGGGTCACCGCCTCCAGTCCTTCCAGGAGTTTTTCCGGCCGCCTGTACATATCCACCATTATACCGCGGGTCCCCCGCAGGGTGTCCCCGAGGATATCGAAGGGAGCCTTGCTTATGCCCCCCGACAGGGCAGGAAACCCGCGCCCCCGAAGGAAACGGTCCACGTCACCTGCCACCTTCGCCCACCGGGAGGCTTCCCTGCCGGCCTCCAGGATGGCCCGAAGGGCCTCCTGGACCTCGGGCATGCCAAAGGGCACGAAGCTGCCGCAGGTAATTACCATCTCCAGGACGTGGGTAAGGGGGGTCAAGTTTTCCAAAGGCCTAAGGGCCCCAAAGATGCGGGGAAAATAGGTTCGCAGCCAGAAATCCGAGGGATCGTCAATTAGGGCATCGTATTCGTCGGCCTTCATGTACTCGGCGTCCACACACTGGTACGATATGTCGGCGGGCACGCCGCGACCAGGCCACTTGTATAACTTATAATCCAGGAGGTCAAAAAGTTTGCCCGGGGGTACCACAAACATTCCTACGTAGGCATCGGGCCGAAAATCCAAGACATACTTTATCCATGCCTCCGCCGCTTTTTGGTAGTCGTACATGGCCTCCCGGACGGTTATACCTGCGTAATAAACCGGAAACAGGCCCGTCATGGGGCACACGGGGACGCGATCCGGCGGTTGCTTCAATTGAACAGCCTGCTTTATACGCATCACCCGTTGCCGGTATCCTTCTTCGGCCTCCCGGTCCGCGAAGGAGATATCCTGAGCGGCAAGCCACGAAGCAAATAACCGTTCCTGCTTCTCCTCCGGCGTCAACGGACCACCCCCGTAGGGTCTCAAAATCTGCCCGTCACATGGATCTAGGCTGACCAGGGAGGATATAATTTTGTCTAAATCATGGCCCTCCTTACCACCTTCACTCCGAGCCACCGGCGGCAGATAGCGACCCCTTCACCTGCTTCCCGGACCCAGGCATCAGCACCCACATACCGGCCTACCCGCTCGTTCACCAGTCCCCCGATAATCACCCGGACCTGCGATTTGGGGATAACCATACGCACCAGCTGGATGGTCCGCCGCATGGCTTCAAAGGAAGAAGTGAGGAGGGCGGACAGCCCCAGCACCCGAGCGCCCGTTTCCCGCAGCAAAGTCAAAAACATATCGGGCGGGACGTCCACCCCGGCGTCGTAGACGCGGAAACCCTCACACCGAAGGAGGGAAATGGTTATGTTCTTACCGATGTCGTGAATATCCCCTTCTACCGTCCCAAAAAGAATATCGGCCTTTCCCCCCTGGTCCTCGCAGACGGAAACACCGGCCAAGAAGGGCTCGAGGACGCGGAGGACTTCCTGGAATATTTCTGCCGACATCACGAGATCGCTGAGAAAATACTCCCCCCGGCCGTAACGTTCCCCTACTATGTTCAGCCCTATCCTGCACTCCTCTACTATCTCCAGGGGAACCCTCTGGGCGGATAGTTCCCGCCTCACCAGTTCCAGGACCCTCTTTTCATCCAGTTCCGCCATGGCCATTGCCAAGGGAGTCATGTCCTTTCATCCTCTCTCGCAGGGTCTTCCTTAGATGGCGGTGGGCACCGAAATCAACTGATACCGGTCACCGCGGTATATGCACCACCCCCACCCCACCGGCCGGCCGTCCCCCGCCACCAGTATCTGCTCGAGCAAGAAGGCCGGCGACCCCGGCGATGTCCGCAGCGCCCGGGCCTCTTCTTCGTTAAGAAGGGTTACTTGTAAAACCATGCGGCTGTTTACCGGCAGGGCCTCGGCGTGCTTTTCCACCATCTCCGGCAGGGCTTGGTACTGGAGCTCGTTCTCCAAAATGGGGCGGCCCCGGTCATACCGGAGATACTTGCGATCGTACGCCATGGGCTCTCCGTCAGCCAAGAGGGAACGCCGTATATACAACACTTTGGTGCCTATCGGAAGTTGTAGCTTCTGTGCCGCCTTCTCCGGCGCCGACACGAGCCTCGCCTCCAACAGCCGGACGCTGGAGGCCATGCCGCGGGAGGCCATGTCTTTGGCGAAAACATCCATGACAAAAACCGCCCGGTCCAGTTCCGGCCGGGACACAAAGGTGCCCTTTCCCCTTTCCGTCCTTATCAGCCCCGCCCTGGCAAGCTCGTTAAGGCTCCGCCGTACCGTCATTCTACTCAACCCGTATTTTTCGCTCAGTTCCGCTTCAGAAGGCAATGCATCGCCCGGGCGGTACTGTCCTGATTTGATCTGGCGTTCCAAGATTTGGGCCAGTTGATAGTAAGGCGGTACAAAGGAGCTCTTATCTATCATCGAGTCAATCCCCCTCGAGGTCCCCAGGGTCCTTCCGCAGCCTACCCGGGGTTGGAGAGCCGGCCGCAGGTCCGCCGGCCTCCGGCCTTTCGAGGTCTCCTGCGGAAGCACCGGCGTTGGGATAAGACCTCTTTAATTTGCACGCGGTAACGGGTGCTTTGTGGCGAAAGTTAAAAATAGTTTATTCAACTATTCTACCTTATCCTTGGGGATTCCTCCCGCAGTTTTTTGGGCTATTTCCCTGTATAAAGGGAGCCCGAAAGAAGTAACCTAGACCAAGACTGTATTTCCCGTGGAGGTTGCGGTCTTATGCCCGAACTGCGTCAGGATCCGGTCACCGGGAGATGGGTAATTATTTCCACCGAACGGGCCAAGCGTCCCTCGGACTTCAGACGACAGAAGGACGAGGAAGGACCGGTACAACCCGACCGAAAAGAAAAGAACTGCCCCTTTTGTCCCGGTAACGAGAAGGAAACACCGCCGGAAGTCTTCGCCCTCCGCCTGGCCGGAACGTCCGCCGATACTCCCGGCTGGCAGGTGCGGGTGGTACCTAATAAATTCCCTGCCCTTACCGCTAACGGTGACGGAAGGAAAAAGACATCCGGCCTGTACAACAGCTTAGATGGTATAGGAGTCCACGAGGTAATCATCGAAGGTCCCGACCATGAAGTGGAACTCAGGGAGTACAAACCCGACCACGCTGTCCGGGTTCTCCAGACCTGGCGCCAGCGATATCTCCAACATGCCCGGGACGGGCGTCTGGCCTACGTCCAGATTTTCAAGAACTACGGTACTGAAGCGGGAGCCTCCCTTCGGCATCCCCACAGCCAGCTCATCGCCACGCCCGTAATTCCGCCGGATCTCCAGGAGGAAATTCGGAGGGCGGAGGAGTACATGGAACGAGAAGAAAGTTGCCTTTACTGTGACCTGCTGGAAACCGAGTTGAGGCAGGGGGCACGGGTGGTGGCCTTTAACAAACATTTCCTGGCCTTTTGCCCCTTCGCTTCCCGTTTTCCCTTTGAGACTTGGATATTCCCACGGCAGCACCAGCCCAGTTTCGGTGACCTAACAGACGCACAGCTGGAAGACCTGGTCTCACTGTTGCAGGACCTGCTGGACCGGCTCGCCAAAACCCTGGCCGATCCGCCCTTTAACCTCATCGTGCGTACGGCTCCCTTGCACCAGGAGGTGCCGACCTATCACTGGCACCTGCAGCTGCTGCCGCGCCTGACCACGGTAGCCGGTTTTGAATGGGGCACCAACATATACATCAACCCTACGTCTCCCGAGCATGCCGCCCAATTTTTAAACGACGTTAACAAGGAGGAGCAAAGATGACCGATTCCCTTAAGATTATCTTCGTTTCTCCCGAAGTAGCTCCCTTGGCCAAGACCGGAGGTCTGGCCGACGTGGCCGGGAGCCTCCCCAAAGCCCTGGCCAAGAAGGGTCATGACGTGCGATTGGTAATGCCCCGCTACCGCCAGATCACGGAGGTGGATTATCTCACCGACCTCCCGGTGGAGATGGACGGCAGCTTGGAAACAGCTATAATTCGCCGGGCTACCCTTCCCGGTACCGCCTCGGTACCTGTTTACCTCATCGACAACTACAAGTACTTTTACCGGGACGGCATGTACGGTTACCCTGATGATGATGCCCGCTTCAACTTTTTCTGTAAGGCGGTCCTGTCCCTGCTGCCCGGGATAGATTTTCGCCCGGATGTAATCCACTTGAACGATTGGCAGACGGGACCCATCGCCCTTTTCCTTAAAGTGAAGCATGAGGACAACCCCTTTTACCGGCATACGGCTACTGTATTTACCATTCACAACCTGCAGTACCAGGGGCATTTCCCCCGGGAAACCCTACGGCTTATGGCCCTGGGGGATGAATTCTTCATCCCCGATCGCCTGGAATTTTACGGCAAAATAAATTTCATGAAAGCCGGCCTCCTTTACGCCGACTTGATCAACACCGTAAGTAAAAAATATGCCCTGGAAATCCAAACTCCTGAATTGGGCGAAGGCCTGGACGGCCTCTTGCGCAAGAGGGCTGCCGACCTGCGCGGGATCTTGAACGGTATCGACTACGAGGAATTCAACCCGGCCACCGATCCCCGCATACCGGTCAACTACGATGTTTCCACCCTGGAACGAAAAAAGGAAAACAAACGGGCCCTGCAGCAGGAGATGGATCTGCCGGTGGCGGATGTGCCCCTCTTGGCTTTAATTTCCCGCCTGGTGCAGCAAAAGGGCCTCGACCTTCTGGCCGCCATCATGGACCCCCTCCTTGAGCAAGATGTGCAGTTCGTTCTCCTGGGCAGCGGCGAAGACTATTATCAGCGGCTTTTTTCCGAGTACAAATTAAAATACCGCCACAAGATGGCGGTGAAGATAGGATTTGACCCCAGCTTGGCCCAGCGCATCTACGCCGGAGCGGATATCTTTCTTATGCCCTCTCGCTTCGAACCCTGCGGCCTGAGCCAGATGATAAGCCTGCGCTACGGCACCGTGCCCGTGGTGCGCTCTACCGGCGGCCTGGAGGACACCATCGTAGACTTCCACCGGCACCCGGAGCGGGGCAACGGCTTTTCTTTCCTTGAGTATACGCCCTATGCCCTGCTCCAGACCATAAACCGGGCCTTGAATGTCTACCGCACCCAGCCGCAGGAATGGCGCCGGCTAATGGAACGGGGCATGCGGGCCGACTTCTCCTGGTCGGCTTCTGCCGCCCAATACGAAAATATGTACCGGGAGGCGTTAGAAAAACGCCGGACCGCTCAGATTAAAGTAGGATAGCGAGATACGGCCGGGGAGGATATATCTCCGTACTCCTTCAACGGAAAACCTTCCGGATTGATGAGTGTAAGCTGCCGGTAGAAAGTTGCGGGATTTCCTTACCGTGGGGACATAGGTCGGGCCGCGGTGGGCACTAGCTTTCCCCGCCCGCGGCCCTTAAATCGGCTTGTCCCTTACCGGTTCCTTTACACCTGCCGGTCGCCCTTGTGGATGATAAAGCTCCAGTTGAGGCCGTTGTTATTGTCCCAGTTGTTGGCGCTGTCTTTAAAGCAGAGGTGGAAGCGGTCGTAATCCTCGGAGATGCGGATGTTTTTGACCCAGCCGTAGCCCGTGCGTTCCATGGGATAGTCGTAAACGCCCTGCCAGTTGTGGGGGTCGCCGTACCCGGTACGCATCCAGACCTGGTCGGCCCCGCACTGGGACAGCAGGCCGTAATACATGACTGTTACTTCGCTCCCGGCGGTAATAGGCACCGGGTCCACCACCACCCCGCCGGGATACTCGGCGGCCCGCATATTCTCGAGCCTCGTTCGGTCTTCGTTTACAAAACGGCTGCGACCTCTGTCGCCCATTTATTTTACCTCCCCGGAAATACATAAGGAAATTCTCCTGTCCTATAGCATTTCCCGGAGAGGCTGAGCCTATGCTGGGGTGTAAGGGCGCCAGGGGCAACGTCGGGGCTAGCGCCGCCAGTTCCATTCCCGGCCGGCGTACTTGTGCCGTAATTCTTCTACAAGGAACTTCTCCCGCGGCGTAAGGTCCCCGTAGACCAGGTTAATACCGTACATTTCGGCAAAGGACCTGGTAATGGCCTCCTTAACTTCTTCCGGCCCCACGGGGCGGCCCAGGACCTCCCAAAGACCGCAGGCCTGCAGGGCAAACTTCTCCTTAAGCCTTTCCCGCCGCGCGGAAGAAGAAAACCGCAGCACGGCGAACAGATCGTCTACGTTAAGCTCCAGTACGATGGAGCCGTGCTGGAGCAGTACCCCGCCCTTCCTGGTCTGGGCGCTTCCCACCATTTTCCGGCCGGCCACGGTGATTTCATACCAGGACGGGGCGTCGAAGCAGGCTGCGCTGCTGTGCTCGCCTGTATTTTTCCGGCCCGAAGCCACCTCCACGGGGGCCCCCAGGCTTCGGAGACCCCGGGCCAGCACCCCGGCAATCCGGAGGTAAGAAGGCAGAATTCCCCCCTCGACCAAAGGGTGGTCTTCCCTCACCACAATACTATAGGTCACTTCCCGGTCGTGGAGCACCGCCCGGCCCCCGGTAAGACGGCGAACCAGCCCCAACCGCCTTTTCTCCAGAGCGGCCACGTCGATTTCCTTCTCCAGGGACTGGCCGTAGCCTAAGGAGATGGTCGGCGGGTCCCACCCGTAGAACCGCACGGTAGGGGGTACCCCGCCGGCCTGGTGTTCCTGCAGGATGGCTTCATCTACGGCCATATTGGTAGGCCCGTCAGCTATTCCAGTATCCAGAAGGCGCCAAGTCTCGGCCATAATTTCACCCTAGTTTTAATTCGACCAAAAAGGGGCCTATTTCCTGCTTCATCTTTTCGGCCATTTTAGCACCGGATTGCGAGCGGCAGCAGCTTCATCCAAGCGGCGCACAGGGGTATTATGGGGTGCGCTATGCAGCACGTCCGGCTGGGCAACCGCTTCCTCGGCGATACGAATTAAAGCCCCGGCAAAGGCATCCAGCACTTCTTTGGGTTCTGTTTCAGTTGGCTCAATCATTAAGGCTTCCGGCACGATAAGGGGGAAATAGATGGTGGGTGCGTGGAAGCCGTAATCCAGGAGCCGCTTGGCTATGTCCAGGGTCCGCACACCCGCTTCTTTTATTTTGTTTCCCGGATTGATCACAAACTCGTGCTTGCAGAGGCGGTTATAGGGCACGTTAAAGTGCGAGCGCAGGAGGCTCAACAAGTAGTTGGCGTTGAGGACGGCCTGCTCGCTGACCTCCTTTAAGCCCCGGGGACCGAGGGTGCGGATGTAAGCATAAGCTTTGACCATCACGGAAAAATTACCGTAGAAGGCTTTCATCTGGCCTATGGTCTGGGGACGGTCGTAGTCCAAGTAGTACTGCCCTTTAACTTTATCGTAACTTACTACCGGTACGGGCAGGAAGGAGGCCAGGTGCTCCTTTACCCCAACCGGCCCGCTGCCGGGCCCGCCTCCGCCGTGGGGGGTGGAGAAGGTCTTGTGGAGGTTGAGGTGCACCACATCAAAGCCCATATCCCCCGGCCGGGTGATGCCCATAATGGCGTTAAGATTGGCGCCGTCATAGTAGAGGAGGCCCCCCGCCTCATGGACCACGCGGGCCATGGTCACAATGTCGCTTTCAAAAAGGCCCAGGGTATTGGGATTGGTGAGCATCAGGGCCGCCGTGTCCGGGCCCAAGGCCTTCTTCAAGGCCTCCAAGTCCACCAGTCCCTGGTCGTTGGAGGGTATTTGCACCACTTCCAGGCCCGCCATAGCGGCACTGGCCGGGTTGGTCCCGTGGGCCGAATCGGGCACCAGCACTT
Organism: Peptococcaceae bacterium; assembly: GCA_003509545.1. Lineage (GTDB taxonomy): Bacteria > Bacillota > DSM-521 > Neomoorellales > Neomoorellaceae > UBA12545. Next base: position 62,460 of record DOLC01000049.1, on the reverse strand, counting down.
TCTTCCGTTGGGTTTCACCCCGGCTGGCGTGGTACGCCGCAATAATGAGCAGTCCCGCCAGTTCACCGTGGGCACCGGCCGCCGGCTGCAAGGTTACAGCGTCCATGCCGGTTATTTCGGCCAGGTACTGCTGCAGGTGGTACATGAGTTCCAAAGCCCCCTGGGCAGCTTCCGGCGGCAGGTTGGGATGGAGACCGGTGAAGCCGGGCAAAGCGGCCGCTGCTTCGTTAACCTTGGGGTTATATTTCATGGTGCAGGACCCGAGGGGGTAAAAACCGGTATCCACACCATAGTTAAGGCTGGATAGGTGGGTGAAATGGCGCACGACCTCTATTTCGCTGAGCTCGGGCAGCCCGGCGTCTTCCCGCCGGCGATAGGCTTGCGGCAAGTAGTCTTCTACTTCTCCCGGCACATCCACCGGCGGTAAGGTACAGCCTCGGCGGCCGGGAGCACCCAGTTCCCAGAGAAGCGGTTCTACTGCCACGGCTTACAACCCCCTCATAGCTTCTATTAAACGTTCTATTTCCGCCCGCGTGCGCACCTCGGTAACACAGAAGAGCATGGCTCCTTCCAGTTCCGGGTAAAAGGGCCCTAAATCCAGACCTCCCGCTATACCGGCTTCCCGCAGCCGGGCCGCCACCTCCGAAGGATCCTTCCGGGCTCGGAGGGCGAATTCGTGGAAGAAGGGGCCAGCAAAGACCGGCTTAAGGCCCTCTATCTTCAAGAGTTCATTATAAGTGTAGTGGGCCTTCAGCAGGCACTGACGGGCCACTTCTTTAAGACCCTCTTTACCTAAACACGAAAGATAAATGGTGGCCGCCAGGGCGCAGAGGGCCTCGTTGGAGCAAATGTTAGAGGTAGCCTTTTCGCGCCGGATATGCTGTTCCCTGGCCTGGAGGGTAAGAACAAAGGCCCGTCGGCCTTCCACGTCCACCGTCTGGCCGACGATGCGCCCCGGCAGACGTCGCACCAGTTTTTCTTTAGCGGCCATAAAGCCTAAGTAGGGACCGCCGAAGTTCAAGGGATTGCCCAGGCTCTGGCCTTCCCCCACCGCCAGGTCGGCATCGTATTCCCCCGGCGGGGCCAGCAGGCCCAAGGAAACGGGGTTGACCACGGCGACGAAAAGGGCCCCCACTTTATGGGCCAGCTCGGCGGCTTCGGCCATGGGTTCCAACTGACCGACAAAGTTCGGTTGTTGAAGGATGACGCCGGCTACGTCCCGGTCAACCATCTTTGCCAGTTCCTCCAGGGAAGTCCGGCCGTCCTCCCAGGGTATCTCTTCCAGCTCGATGCCCTGACCCCGGGTATAGGTACGGAGAACGTTCCGGTATTGGGGGTTAAGGCCTCGGGAGAACAGGATTTTCTGGCGCCTGGTAGCGCTGCAAGCCACCAGGGCCGCTTCGGCCGTAGCCGTGGCGCCATCATAATGGGAAGCGTTGGCTACGTCCAGCCCCGTCAGGGCACAGATAAGGGACTGAAACTCAAAGATGGCCTGGAGGGTGCCCTGACTTACCTCCGGTTGGTAAGGGGTATAGGCGGTATAAAATTCGGAGCGCGACAACAAATGAGGCACTACCGAAGGTATATAGTGTTCGTAGGCGCCGGCTCCCAGAAAGGAAACTAAGTCGGTGCAGTTCTTACCGGCTAGCTCCTTCAGGTGGCGCAGTAGGTCTGCTTCCGCCAACGGACCCGGCAGATCCAGTTCCCTTTTAAGTTTTACTTCTTCCGGAATATCCGTAAACAGCTCTTCCAGCCGGGTTACGCCACAGGCCTTAAGCATTTCTTCCCTTTCGGCCGGTGTGGTGGGGATATAACCCATGGCCCTACTCCTCCTCCAGCAGTTTTAAGTAAGCGGAAGCATCCAGCAGTTTCTCGGCTTCCTGGGGATCGGTCAATTCTATCTCGATCATCCATCCCTGACCATAGGGATCCTGATTGATCAGTTGAGGCGCATCCAGGAGTTCTTCGTTTACGGCCACCACTTTACCCGATATCGGAAGGTAAACGTCTGAAGCCGATTTCACCGATTCCACTACCCCAAAGGCATCCCCGGCCTTGAACTCAGCTCCTACCTGCGGCAGTTCCACGAATACAATGTCACCCAGGGATTCCTGGGCGTAATCGGTGATGCCGATACGGCCCCGGTTGCCGCTTATCTTCACCCACTCGTGCTCCGCGGTGTAAAGCAGGTCCTCAGGAATATGCATTCTGGTCCTCCTCCTTTTCTTGTGGCTTACAATATTTATATTGCTCGCCCGGTGGCCCCAGGCGCCGACCTACCCGACTCACCCTCCTCCTTAGGAGACACCTTTCTTCTTGCGGCTGTAGAAGGGCAGGGGAACCACCCGGGCGGAATGCTCCCGGCCCCGGATGTTCACCGTAAGCTCCTCGCCTTCTTGAGCGTATCCCTTTTCGACGAGGGCCAGGGCTATGTTCTTGCCCAGGACCGGAGCATGAGAGCCCGAAGTAACGCGCCCCACTACGTTATCTCCCCGGCTCACGGGATAATCCTGCCGGGGAATACCCCGGCCCAGCATGACCAATCCCACCAGGCTGCGCGGGGCCCCAACCTCCTTCTGCTGCTTAAGAACTTCGCGGCCGTTAAATTCCCCCTTCTCCGGCCGTACAAAACGGCCCAGTCCCGCCTCCACGGGAGTTATATGGGGCCCCAGCTCATGGCCGTAGAGGGGCAATGCCGCCTCCAGGCGCAGTACGTCCCGCGCCCCCAGGCCGCAGGGCACAACCCCCCGGTCCCGGCCGGCTTCCAGCAGGCCCCGCCACATTCGCGGTCCTTCAGCAGGGTCCAGGTAAAGTTCAAAACCATCTTCGCCCGTGTACCCGGTACGGGAAATAAGGCATTGGGTCCCCTGCACCCGGCCGCGGGTCCAGCGATAATATCCTAGGTCCCCCAGGTTGACGTCGGTTAGGGGCTGCAAAATGGCCTCTGCCTCCGGCCCTTGCAGGGCCAATTGAACCGTGGCGGGGGATAAGTCCGTGATAGCTACGTCGGCGCCCATATCCTCCGCCTGCTCCTGGATCCATTCTAGATCCTTTGCCGTATTGGCGGCATTTACTACTAGGAGGAATTTATCTTCTCCCTGGGGATACACCAGAATGTCATCGACCGTGCCGCCGTCAGGGTAGCACATAGGGCTGTAAATGACCCTGTCCCCTTTGGCCAGGGAGGCATCGTTGCTGATCAACCGCTGGACCAGCCTAAAGGCATCGGGCCCCCTTATTTCTATCTCCCCCATGTGGGATACATCGAAGAGCCCCGCCCGGGTACGCACGGCCCGGTGCTCCTCCAGTATACCCGCGTACTGCACGGGCATGATCCAGCCGCCGAACTCCACCATGCGCGCCCCTGCCTCGAGGTGTTCCTCGTACAAGGGCGTCCTTTTACCTTCCCGGTCGCTCAAGGTCATCACCTCTCTATATAGTGTGGCCCGGCAAAACGAAAGGCCCATACCACCTTAACAGGCGGTGTGGGCCTCTGTCTTTTGACCTGAGAGATTAGGCCTTCACCTTAAGGCTTAAGGCCTTACCCCTTCGGCGCCTCCGCAAGGGAGGTCTCTCCAGAGGAGGGTCCGGGAGTAGTTCTTCTGCCTGAGAGTTTCCTACGGGCGGCCACCCTCCGACCCGGCGTTGCTCCTTCGGCGCCCCTCTCCAGGGAAAATGGAGAAGGGTCTCTTCTACTCCTTTCATCCACCCTCTATTTAAGTTGTAGTCATTAATTCGACATCCAGACTCTGTTATCCTTCTTGCGTGAAAATTTTCACTAACTTTTTTCGCCTACTTCCTTTCCAACAATCCCTTCATAAGGGCACGGGCGGTGGGGGAGGCCGCCACGCCGCCCTCTCCCGTTTCCCGCAAGGCCGGGGGCATGCTGCGGCCCACCTGAACCATGGCGGTAACCACTTCGTCCAGGGGAATAAAGGAGGGTACCCCCGCCAGGGCTATATCCGCCGCCGCCAGGGCATGGGCGGCGCCTATGGCGTTCCGCTTTACACACGGTATTTCCACCAGCCCGCCCACGGGGTCGCACACCAGCCCGAGCCAGCCCTTCAGGGCTATGGCCGCCGCGTCCAGGGCCTGGCGCGGCGTGCCGCCGGCCATTTCCACCGCCGCTGCCGCCGCCATGGCGCTGGCCACCCCGCACTCGGCCTGGCAGCCCAGCGCGGCCCCCGCGAGGGAGGCCTGCTTGCCAACCGCTATACCTACGCCAGCGGCCGTGAAAAGGCCGTCCACCAGAACGTCATCCCTCCAACCCTTTTCCTCCTGAAGGGACAGGAGTACCCCCGGCAGGATGCCGCACGAGCCGGCCGTCGGTGCCGCCACGATGCGCCCCATGCAGGCATTTACTTCGGCCACCGCCATGGCCAGGGCGATGGCCCTGGCGGTAGTCCCGCCGGACAGGCTCTTTCCTTCCCGGCGGGCCGCTTCCAGGAGCTTGGCTCCCCCTCCGATCAGGCCGCTGGGGGAGACCATATCTCCCTTGAGCCCTCGTGCCGCGGCGGCCTTCATCACCTCCAGCCTCTCAGCCATTTGCCGCCTGACCGTACCTTCGTCTTGCCCGGTCAGGCCAATCTGATACCGGACCACCGCCTGGGCCAGGGAACAGCAGGCCTTTTCCGCCTCTGCCAGCAGTTCGGAGGCCGTTTTCCAATTGCAATTACACCGGGTCAATGGTGATCACCCGTTCCATAACCGGCCAGGCCCGCATGCCGATAATCACTTCTCGGGGCACTGGCTCGTCTGTTTCCACAATCATTAATGCCCGCCTGCCGCGCCCCTCGCGGGACACTCGCATGCTGGCGATATTAATCCCCAGGTCCGCCAGCAAGGCCGTAACTTCGGCCACCACCCCCGGCCGGTCCTGGTAGGCAGCTACCAGGGTCGGCAGCTGGCCCGTGATTTCTACCGCAAAGTCGTCGATCCGGGTCACCACGACCTGGGCCCCTCCGAGGGAGGACCCCAGCACTTTCACCCCTCGGTCCTCCCCCTTTATTACCATTAAAACCGAATTGGGATGGACCTCGCCCAGATCCCTTTCTTCAAAGCTTACCTTCAAACCCCTTTCCCGGGCCAGGTCCAGGGCCCGGCGTACCCGTTCGTCGTCCACGTCAAAGCCCAAAAGCCCGGCCACCAGCGCCCGGTCGGTGCCGTGGCCGCGGTAGGTCCGGGCAAAGGAACCGTGGAGCAAGAACTCGGCTTCCCGGGGCTCCCCGACCAGTATGGCCCGGCCCAGCCTTCCCAACCGCACAGCTCCGGCGGTGTGGGAGCTGGAAGGCCCTATCATAACCGGTCCGATAACCTGAAAAACGTCCATAATACCATCCCTACTCTAATTGCCGGCCACCACCGCCGTCCCGGACCTACCGGCCAAGGCGTCCGCAGCCTTGCTAAGGGAGCCGATGATGGCCTTTCCACCCCCGGCTTCCACGAAGCTGATGGCGGCTTCTATTTTGGGACCCATGCTGCCCGGCGGGAACTGGCCTTCGGCCAGGTATTTCTTGGCCTCTTCCACCGTAAGGCGGGAAACCGCCCGTTGGGTGGGCTTGCCGAAGTCGAGGTACACCTGCTCCACTTCGGTCAGCAAGAAGAAAAATTCCGCCCCCACCTCGCTGGCCAGAAGGCGTGCCGCCCGGTCCTTATCGATGACCGCCTCTACACCCTTCAGGCTGCCGTCCGGCTGCCTTACCACCGGGATTCCCCCGCCGCCGGCGGCGACCACGATGATACCGGCCTGTAGGAGGGCCTTGACCGCCTCCTTCTCCACAATCTCCAAGGGCTTAGGTGAAGGTACCACCCGCCTCCACCCGCGGTTGCTGTCCTCCACCATTCGATAGCCCTTTTCGGCCATCAGTTTGCGGGCTTCCTCCTCGGAATAAAAGGGCCCTATGGGCTTAGTGGGGTTATGGAAGGCGGGATCCGCCTCGTCTACGACCACCTGGGTGACTACGGAGACCACCGGTACCTTCAAGCCGGTCCGGGCCAGCTCGTAGCTTAAACACTGCTGGATGATATAACCGATGGAGGCCTGGGTGTCAGAAACCAAAACATCCAGCGGCATGGGCGGCACTACGTCCTTAGCCAGCTCGTTCTTGATAAGTATGTTTCCTACCTGGGGCCCGTTGCCGTGGGTGAGGACCAGGCGATAGCCCTCCCGCACCAAGTCCACCAGCTGCCGGCAGGTTTCCTGAATGTTGGCCCTCTGTTCTTCATAAGTGCCCTTCTGACCGGGGCGTATTATAGCGTTACCCCCGAAGGCCAATACAACCGTCTTGGCCACCTTACTCACTCCTGTTAAACTCAGTTTCATTTTTGTCTATATATATTCAATGTGAATTACTATAATCCTGCCGGCCGGAAAAATTTTTTATCCCCCGGGCCTATCTCCGTCCTCCTTCCCGCTATCTCTACGGCTCAACTCCAGCAGTTCCTCCACTTCATCCCGGTCGAAACGGTAAACCCGGCTGCAGAAGGCACACGTTGCTTCGGCCTCACCCCGCTCGACCAAAATCCGCTCCAGTTCTTGGGGGCCTAAAGCCAGGAGGACCTCCCGGAGACGCTCTCGGGAGCAGTCACATGCCCAGCGCAGGGGCTGCCGTTCGTAGACTTTAAAGGACAAGCCTTTAAGGAGGAGGTGGGCAATATCCTCCGGAGAAAGGCCGCCGGCCAGGAGGCTGCTAACGGGTCCGGCTTCCCGGAGGTTGTTTTCAAGGAGTTCCGCCACGGCTTCCCCGGCCCCCGGCAGGAGCTGCACCAGAAAGCCGCCGGCCGCACCTACCTTTCCCTCCGGCTCCACCCGCACGCCGACCCCCACGGCCGAAGGTTTCTGTTCTGAAGAAACAAAATAGTGGGCCAGGTCCTCCCCGATCTCCCCCGAAACCAGTTCGACACTGCCCACATAGGGTTCTTTTAACCCCAAATCCTTGACCACGTACAGGGTGCCGCGCCCTACGGCCCGTCCCACATCCAGCTTGCCGTCCTCCCTTAAGGGCAACTCCACCTGCGGCTCCCCGACGTACCCTTTGATCTTTCCCGGCCTGGCCACGACCACCAGGCTGCCCAAGGGACCGTCCCCATTAATGCGCAGGGTTAGGCTTTGGCCCTCCTTGAGGGTGGCCGCCATGAGGGCGCCCCCCGTAAGGAGGCGCCCCAGGGCAGCGGTGGCCGTAGGAGAAGTACGGTGTAACTGCCTGGCCCTCTCCACCAGGTCGGTAGTTCTGGCCACCAGGGCCAGTACCCCTCCTTCACCGGTGGCCCTTATCAGGTAGTCCCCCATAAATCCACCCCTCTACTCGAGGCCGGCCCGGACCCGGACCCGGCGGAGGGCTTCATTGCACCGGCGGCGAACCTCTTCGGTATCTACGGTAAGGAGCCGCCCTTCGGCTACCACCACCCGGCCGTCGACTATGGTCCAGGTTACATCGCTCCCCCGGGTCTCGTAGACAAGGCGGCTGTAGATATCCACGCCATCGCCCGGCGTCTGGTGGAGGCCGCGGAGGTCCACCACCACTACGTCCGCCTTTTTGCCTACTTCCAGGCTCCCGATCTCATGGGCCAGTCCCAGGGCCCGGGCTCCTCCCAGGGTGGCCATCTCCACCACTTTCCGGGCGGGCATGGCCGTGGGCCCGTGTAGCGGCTTCTGAATAAGGGCCGCCAGGTGCATCTCCTTGAAGGCATCCAGATTATTGTTGCCCGGTGCACCGTCGGCCCCCAGGGTTACGTTGACACCCCGGTCCAGGAGCTCCTGCACGGGAGCAATGCCCGAACCCAATTTCAGATTGCAGGAGGGGCAGTGGGCCACCTGGGTACCGGTAGAGGCCAGAATATCCTTTTCGGTCTCATCCAGCCAGATACAGTGGACCAGCATTACATCGGGACCGGTCAGGCCGATATCGTGCAGGTAGGTAACGTTGCGCTTGCCCGTCAGCTCTTCCACCAGACGGACTTCATCCCGGTTTTCCGAAGCATGGGTATGGATCATAACTCCGTACCGCCGGGCCATATCGGCTACCTCCCGCATCAGCCTTTCGCTACAGGAAAGGACGAAGCGGGGGGCAAAGGCATAGCGGATGCGCCCGCCGGCCGCCCCGTGCCATCTGCGGCACAGTTCTTCGCTTTCGGCCAGGGAAGCTTCGGTATCCTCCTGCAGGGAGGGAGGAACATCGTCCCCCGCATCCATCATTACCTTGCCGCATACCGCGCGGATGCCGCTCTCCTCTACTCCCTTTAGGGCGGCCTCCGTATGGTGGACCGTTTCCATATCCAGGATGGTCGTGGTCCCGCTCCGTAGCATTTCTCCGCACCCGAGGAGGGCCGAGTAATATATGGATTCCTCGTCATGGGCGCCCTCCAAGGGCCATATTCTCTTTTTCAGCCAGTCCAGCAGGGCCAGGTCATCGGCCTGGCCGCGAAACAGGGTCTGGCATAGGTGAATATGGGTTTGGACCAGGCCTGGTATTACGGCCTGGCCGGAGGCGTCGATGACTGAGTCGGCCCTTTCCGGGGTAGAGCCTATGGCAACAATACGATCTTTTTCGATGTAGAGGTTTCCCTGCAAGACGCGCCGTTGCCCGTCCATAGTGACCAGGATACCGTTCTTAATGAGAATGCTCATGTTGCCCCTCCTTAGCCTTCAAAGCCTTAAGCACCCTTTCAGGCGTAGCCGGCAGCTCTGTTAGGCGCACGCCGACGGCGTTATATATCGCGTTTAGTATGGCCGGGGCCGTCGGCAGGGTAGCAGGTTCTCCTACCCCCTTGGCCCCATAGGGTCCGGTAGGCTCGGGGTCTTCTATGATAATAGGCTCTACTTCCGGCATATCCATGGTCGTAGGGATGAGATAACCATGGAGATTGGGATTATAAATCCGGCCTTCATCTAAAACCACTTCTTCCATAAGGGCCAGGCCTAAACCCATGGCTACACCACCGGCTATCTGCCCCTCAACCGCTCCCCGGTTGATGGCCCGGCCTACGTCGTGGGCGGCTATAATTTTCAGTACCTTCACTTCACCGGTGTCGGTATCCACTTCCACTTCGGCAACTTGAACGCCGAAGGCATAAGGCCAGTAGGGAGCTCCCTGGCCGTTTTCATCGAGCCGGGTGGTATGGGCCGTAAAGGTCCCTTCTCCTACCAGGCGCACCCCGGCCAGCCAGGCCTGAGCCGCCGCCCGTTCAATGGAAATCCTCTTCTCCGGGTAACCGAGTACGCTGATATACCCGTCGGCCGCCTTCAAACCCATAATGGTATTCACGCCGAGCTCCCGGGCCGCGAACTGGAGGAGTTTATCTGCCGCCTGGCGGCTGGCCAGGCGTACGGCATTGCCGGAGACGTAGGTCTGCCTGGTGGCCGCCGTTGTACCGGCATCCGGCGTGGCGTCGGTATCCGCCGCCACCACCGTGACCCGGTCCAGGGCTACACCGATCTCCTCTGCGGCAATTTGGGCCATAATAGTGCTGGAACCCTGGCCGCAGTCGGCGGCTCCCGTCCGGACGGTCACCGAGCCGTCCTCGTGGATCTCCACGAGGGCCGTGGATACGTCGGGAAATCCGTTGCCATAACCTATACCGTAAAAAATGCAGGCCATACCCGTACCTCGTTTCTTGGCCACCCTCTCTCCCTCCTCTCGGACTTGCCCTTTTCCCTATTTAAGTTGCTCCACATCCCAGCCGGCCGCCCTGGCGGCCGCCAGCAGGCAGGCCTCCAGCCCTACGCTCCTCTCCAGGACCTGGCCCGTGGCCGTCACACCGCCGCGGCGGAGGATATTCCGCCACCGGATGGTGAAGGGGTGAAGGCCCAACTCGGCGGCGAGAAGATCCATCTGGCCCTCGTAAGCTACGGGCGGCTGGGTGGCTCCAAACCCCCGCATGGCCCCGGTGAAGGGATTGTTGGTATACACTGCATAGGCATCTACCTTAACGTTAGGCACATAATAGGGTCCCGTGGCGTGGACGGCCGCCTTGCGCAAAACGTTGGGCGACCAGGAGGCGTAGGCCCCGCTATCGCCCACGATCTCGGCTTCCACAAAGGTGAGGCGGCCTTCCCGGTCGGCGCCCGTGGTATATTTCATAATCATAGGATGGCGCTTGCTGTGGGAGTAAAAGGATTCCTCCCGGGTGTTTATCATTTTGACCGGTCTCCGGGTATGGTAAGCCAGCAGCGCGGCTAAGATCTGCAGGGTCATATCTTCCCGGCCGCCGAAGGCCCCGCCTACAGTGCTGGTAACGATTCGCACCCGGTCCTGGGACACCCCCAGGGACCTGGCCACTTCCGTCCGGTCCCAGTGGGGATACTGGGTGGCCACATGGATTTCAATGTGGCCCCGCTCATCCAGCCGGGCCACGGCAGCTTCCGGCTGGAGGAAAGCGTGGTCCAGCATGGGAGTACGATAAATGTTACTGACGATAACTGCCGAGGCCCGGCGGCCCGCCTCCACATCGCCCTTACGAATCTTGAGGTGGTAGAGGATGTTGGAGTCCCCGTGGATAGTGGGAGCCCCGGGTTTCATAGCCTCCAGGGGATCGAAAACCGCCGGCAGGGGCTCATACTCCACCTCGATGGCCCGACAGGCCTCTTCCGCAGTGGCCTCGTCTTCTGCCGCCACCACCGCCACCACATCGTTAACGGACCGCACACGCTCCCCCGCCAACACCGGCATATGGGGTATGAGGACCCCATGGCCGTTGTGCCCCGGAACATCCCGGGCGGTCAATGCTGCTATTACTCCCGGGATTTTGAGGGCCGGACCGACGTCCACCTTCTTTAAGCGGGCAGAAGCCACCGGAATGCGCTTGGCCTTCCCGTAAAGCATGCCGGGAAAGCTGATATCTGCGGCATAAAGGGCCCGACCTGTAGCCTTGGCCACGCCCTCTATGCGTCCCACAGACTTACCTATTAGAGTTTCGGCCATAATCTCACCCTCTTCGCCCAGAGAGGTTCGGTTATAAAAATAGTGACCGGTCGTAGCCACGATCTACCTGCCTTCGTAGTCGGGTGATTCCGGTCACCTGGTAGAAACCCCCGGCCCCATTGCCGGGGTTATACGAAGGTTTCACCTTAGATGATTCGCCATGTTTTTTTTAAATCCTGCTAACCCGGGGAAGCCGACCGGCAGGATTTTTTGCCGGTACCCTTCCGAAAAGCCGTTAGGGCCCGCCCGGCTTCCGCGCCTCACCCATCCGTCTTCCAAGTAGGCCCGTCACGTAGGCCGGTCTGGGTACGCCTCAGCTTAAGCGGGCCCTGCCAACAACTTACGGCCGACCCGAGTTTTTCTTTCCGGATGCTTTCTTCTCTTCAATACCTCTTACAGGCGTCCGCAGAGAACGGCGGGGAACAGGGCATAAAACTCCGTAGCCCTCACCACATCCTCCAGGGGCACCTGATCCTTCACGGTATGGGCATAGACTTCATTGCCGGGGCCAAATCCTATGGCCGGTATGTTGGCCTTGCCCATCCAGTATATACCGTTGGTAGAAAATACCCATTTGCCGACCTGGGGCCTGGTACCGAAGACCTTCTCACAGGTCTCCACCCCTGCCTGCACCAACGGGTGGTCTTCCGGAACGGCCCACGCCGGGAAGTACTTATCCACTTTGAACACAAATCCGTTGTAGCTGGGCTCGTCGTAGAACAGCACTTCTACCCGGCCCCCGTGGGGTTCCGCCACACGGCGCACCTGTTCCACCGCCATTTCGAGGGTCTCCCCGAAGGTCAGCCGGCGGTCGATGTATATGGTGCACTCGTCCGGCAGGGCGTTGATGGAAGGCGTTTTGCAGTGTATATCGGTTACGGCGATGCTCCCCTTACCTAGGAAGGGGTCGTCTATGAACTCCGCCCCCATTTTGCTTATGCCCTCGATAATGGGAGCCATTTTGTAAACTGCATTTTCCCCCCGCTCCGGGGCGCTGGCATGGCAGGTGCGTCCCTTGGTGACCACCTTCATCTCCACCCGGCCCCGGTGGCCGCGGTAAATGTTCATATTGGTGGGCTCCCCGATAACTACAAAGTCAGGACGGATCTTATCGGTTTCCACCAAAGAGTGGGGGGCAATACCGTCGCAGACCTCTTCCAGGTTGCCGAAGTAGTAAACCGTATAGCCGTCCAAAAGGCCGAGATCCCGGGCGACCTTCAGCCCGTAGACCATACCGGGGGTCGACCCCTTTTCGTCGCAGGCCCCCAGGCCGTAGAAAATGCCGTTCTCCACCTTGCCTTTGAAGGGATCCCATTCCCACTGGGTGGGATCCGCCACGTCTACCGTGTCCACGTGGGAGTCGTAGAGGAGCTTCTTCTCCCCGTTGCCGATTCTCCCCACCACATTGCCCATATGGTCGAAGAAGACTTCGTCGTAGCCCAGCTTCTTCATTTCCTCGGCAATGCGCTTGACCACATCGCCGATGGCCCCGTTGGGGGACGGGATGGCCACGATGTCCTTTAGAAACTGGATGATGTCCTCCCGGTAGCGCTCTACTTCCTGTTTGATCTTTTTAATAATGGTTTCGTCCACTTGCATCGGCAGCTACCTCCCTCAATATGGTATAGATGGGGGACGGCCCTTTAGGGCCGGCCGCCCATCACCAAGGCCATGAGGGCTTTCTGTACGTGGAGCCTGTTTTCCGCTTCATCGTAAACCACCGATTGCGGCCCGTCGATAACCTCGTCGGTAACCTCGAAGCCGCGGTCCGCCGGTAGGGGATGCATGTAAATGGCGTGCTTCTTGGCCAGACTCATCATGCGGGAGTCGCAGATCCACTTGGGATATTTCTTGATGAGCTTGACCCCCTCTTCTTTATCCTGGGTGTGGACCAGGGGACCCCAGCTCTTGGGTATAACGATGTCCGCATCTTTAAAGGCATATTCCATGTCGTCCACAATTTCAAATTTGACGCCGGCCTCTTCGGCGTTCTTCTTGGCCTGGGCCACAATCTCGGGCATAAGCTCGAACTCCGGCGGATGGGCCAAGGTAACATCCAGGCCGAAGCGGGGCATCATAAGTATCAAACTCTGGGGTACGGACAGGGGTCGCACGTATTTGGGAGCCGAGGTCCAGGAAACTACCAGCTTCAGGCCCCGGGTATTCCGGCCGAACCGCTCCCTGATGGTAAGATAGTCGGCCAGGATCTGACATGGATGGTAAATATCGCACTGCATGTTAATTACAGGCACACTGGAATACTTGGCCACTTCCCTAATGTACTTGTTCCCCTCCCCGTAGGTGCAGTGCCGGATGGCAATGCCGTGGCCGAAGCGGGAAAGGACCATGGCCGTGTCTTTGGCGTTTTCGCCGTGGGAGATCTGCAACTTATCGGGGCTCAGGTCATGGGCATGGCCGCCAAGCTGAGTCATGCCGGCTTCGAAGGAGTTACGCGTACGGGTGGAGCTGTCGAAGAAGATCATGAAAAGGGTCTTGGCCCGCAGAATGTGATCGTGGAGCTGCCCGGTGGCGAATTCCTGCTTAAACCGCTCGGCCAGGGAAAAGATCATCTCCAGCTCCTCAACGGTCCATTCCTGGGTGGTGATGAAATGCTTGCCGCGCAAAAGGGAATGCATACCTATACCTCCCTATAGTTTAGTGTTTTGGCGTGCTTCCAGGAGGGTTTTTTCAGGCGAAAGGACGCCGCCCTCAGGCCCCCCGGAAGCAGGAACTTGGGGAAAACGACGGGCGAAAAACCTTCGGCACCTCAACCCTCCAGAACTTCCCTCACCTCCTTTTCTTCCCGCGAGAAAGTGTATAAAGACCTGTTCCTCCCCGGTGATATTATTTTTTCCACCCCTGCCCTCCTAACGACCCCGGCTTCAAGGAGCCTTTTGAGCATTCTCTGCGCCGAACGGGTACTGACCCCGGTAAGGCGGGCCAGATCCTCGGAAGTAAAGAAGCTCTTATCCAAACAGCAAAGGGCGGCAATTACCCTGCTTAGAGTCGGGGGCGAACAACCCACCTTTTCGGCCAGGTGGAAAAGGGCCTGATTGGCCGTCACCCGGATATCGATTTTCAAAGCCTGGCTGCTACCCAGGGGGCCCCATAGCTCGCCGCCCTCGGACAGGAGGTAGCAGCAGTTACCTCCCGCCCGCCGGGCCATCTGCAAGGCCTTGTAGGCCATGCGGCCGGCGTCCCACGGCGTGGAGCCAAAGCCTATGCCGACGCTGGCCGCCACCCCCGTCTTCTTTTTAAGGAGGTCGAGGAGGTCAAAAGACCGAAACGACCGGGTGAATTCCTTCAGGGAACCCCTCGTGGCTATGAAGAGGAAACTGCCCGGCCTGGTCGGAGTCACAAAGGCCCCTAACCGTTCGAATTGGCCGAGCAGGATTTGGTGGACCGCCAGGAGCAGCCTCTCGCGGCGGTATTCGTAAGGAATTTCCATCTCCTCTTCCTGGCGGGGATCGTGGAATTCCAAGATGCCTACCGCCACCTGCCTCTCGGCTTCTCGGGCCGCTTCTCCCAGAAGTATGCCCTTTTTCAAGAGCTCCTGCAGGGCCGAATTGGTGGGAACCGCCCATTCCACGGGGATGTTATGGCGGAGGAGCTTGCCGTAGATATTCCGCATGCAGGTCACAATACAGCTTGCCTGCCCGCTCTCGTAGGCCCGGCGGTGGAAGCGGTAAAGCTCCTCCTCGTCGGAGGTTTCGGCCCAGCTCAACACACCGCGGCTGTCAAAGCCTATCTCGGCATAAACCTCATTAATAGCATCCCCACCAAAACCGTCTACACTCGCCCTGCGGATATCATATCCGCGGCTTAGTAGACGTAGGAGAGGAGGGTACAGCCAATCCGGACTGTAGGGGACATAGGTGGAGGGTACTGCCCAGTTGGGAAAGGCCCCCTGGACGCGGAAGTAGGCCAGAGGCCCGGTAAACAGGACCACCTCGTTTTCGGCACTGGCCCGGCGGTAAACCTCCAGAATCTCTTCTTCCTCTTCGTAGGAGTAAAACTTTACTGCTATACGGTCGTCCATCTCCCGAGCGGAGGAAGCAACCCTTTCCACCAGATTGGCGGGTCCGATAACCGCGGCCTTGATGGGCCTTTCCTGTACCACGGCAGCCACTCCCGAGTAAAACGTCATGTCCTTTATTTGTCGTTAATATTATTCTCCATATCTTCCCCGATTCCTGCTGTCTTCGTAAAATATATTTTATATTTTTTTCGATCCTAAAGCTCAATTTAAAGCCGGAGCTTACTTGAGGGGGCGAGGAGAAAGGGGGTCCTCCGACTTTGGGACAGGGATCCCAAAGGGTTTCGGCACGCAAGTCCGGCGTCGGCCTCTCGGCCCCGGGGGCAGCTGCGGCAGCAGGAATCCAAGAAGGAAGTGGGACGGGATAGCAGGCACTGAGTTATCCCCACTTTTTGCA
>DOLC01000049.1:44469-46787 GCA_003509545.1 Peptococcaceae bacterium | reverse complement strand
CGAACAAGCTTTCGCGGCTAGCCCGGGCTTTAAGCTTGGCGAAAGGCTTGAAGCTTGGCCCGAGGGCATGTATCCTTGCGGCCGGCAACTGAGGCAGGATGCTTAAATCCTGCGGGGAAGCCTGCCTTAAGCCTTTAAGCCAAGCAAAAGTCCTGCCCGCGAGGGAGGCCTTTGCGAGCGAAAGCCAAGCAGGCCGGGATCAAAAGTGGGGATACGCCAGAAGCATGCGGCCTTGACAATCTTCCACCCCTTCCTTACAATACTAAGTAAGCAATACGCCTGGAATAGGGGGAAGCGAATGGGCCCATCGGAGGCTTCCCTGCTGGTGGCCCTGGCCGCCGGCTTAGTTTCTTTTTTATCCCCGTGCGTTGTTCCCCTGGTACCAAGCTATCTGACCTACCTGGCAGGAGCTTCTGCCGCCGAGCTGGCCCGAGGCGTACCGGGTAAGGTAAGATTGACCCTTATGGTAAACGCCCTGGCCTTCGTGGCCGGCTTTAGCGCCGTCTTCGTGACTATGGGGCTTTCGGCCAGCGCCGTGGGCTCCCTGCTCTTGCGGCATCTTGAGTGGGTACAGCGGGTGGGCGGCCTTATTATCATCCTAGGGGGACTCCATATGGCGGGGGTGCTAAGGCTAGGTCTTCTTCAACAGGAAAGGCGCCTCCGGATTAAGCCCGGCCGGGCGGGCATGGCCGGCTCCTTCCTCATGGGGCTGGCCTTTTCCGCCGGGTGGACGCCGTGTGTGGGCCCGGTCCTGGGGTCCATCCTCCTCCTGGCCGCCAATACCGCCAGCATGGGTGCCGGCGCCGTGCTCCTGGCAGCCTACTCCCTGGGGATGGCCCTGCCGTTTATAGCCGCGGCCGCTGGCCTGGAATGGGTCATGGGCAGGCTCCGGCGCCACGCCCGGTGGCTGCCCCTGATCACCGCCGGAAGCGGGTGGGTCATGGTGATAGCAGGTGTCCTGGTAGCGACCGGCATCTTTGCCCGGCTTTCAGCCTTAGGTTTACCATCCCTTTACTAATAAGGAGGATACTGGATGAACCGCAACCTCTTTATCGGGGTGTTTCTAATCGTAGCCCTGGTAGCCGGCGGTTTTTCCTACTGGCGCTCCGGACAGGCCGAGAAGGTCCCGCCCCCGGGCCAGGACCCTGGGAACCGCGACGAGGCGGCAAAAGCCCTCCCTGCTCCTGATTTCACCCTGCCTACCCTCGACGGGGAGACGGTAACCCTTTCCGAGCTCAGGGGCAAGCCCGTCTTTATCAACTTCTGGACCACCTGGTGCCCCTACTGTGTCCGGGAAATGCCCGACCTCCAGGAATTTTATTCGCGATACAGGCAGGAGGTACACATGGCCGTCATCAACATAACCGCCGAGGAGAAATCCCTGGACGATGTCCGGAATTTCCTGGCGGCCGGCGGCTACACCTTTCCGGTGCTGCTGGACACGGACGGCGACGTGGCCCGGAGGTACCTGGTACGGTCTATTCCCACCAGCTTCTTCCTGGATGCCCAGGGTGTCCTTCGCTATTATTACCCCGGACCGGTAGCCCTGGAAACTTTAGAAGAGGCCTTGAAGGCCCTCCGGTAGGCTTTTTAGGATGGCCTCGGCCATGACCCGGTAACCCAGCCGGTTGGGATGGGCGTCGTCTACAAAGTACTCCCGCCGCCCCCAGCCGGTTTGGGGATCCAGCAAGGGGGTGTACAGGTCCAGGAGGGCTACGCCTTCCCCGGCCGCCAACTCCCGGTAGCCTTCCCGGTAACGCTCCAGGGTCGAGGCCATTTCAGTCAAGAAGGAAAGGGGAAGGTCGGAACCCGTCCGGCAGAGGGGAGGGGGCAGGGCAACAACAGGTGCAATTCCCGCCTCCCTGGCCTGCGCCACCATGGCCCGGACGTTCTCCCGGACTTCCCCGGCCGCCACCCCGGCCCAGGCATCATTGGTACCTCCCATAATGATTACCGACCGCGGCCGCAGGCGGACGACGTCTTCCCGGAACCGGGCCAGCATTTCGCCCGTTGTTTCGCCGTTTACCCCGCGGTTTTCTACCACCAGGCCCGTCTCCTCGGCCACCAATTGCAGCCAGGAAGCCTCCGGACCGTAGGGGTAACCGTAGGTGAGGCTGTCGCCCATGCCCACGATGTCGATTCTAACGGTCAAAATTATCCCCTCCTTAAGACGTTTATGACGCTGGTGCGGCACCAGCAGAAGGATGAAAACAACGGGCTGGCATTTCTCCCTCGCGAGCGACTTGGTCCGAGCGGTTGAGCAGCCTTGGCGAAGCCGAGGAGGGAGGGCGGGACCGAGGACAGGAAGTCCGAGGCCG
>DOLC01000049.1:0-44114 GCA_003509545.1 Peptococcaceae bacterium | reverse complement strand
GCCAGCCTGGAGAGAAGTTATTTTTTTTCGGGGTAGACGTTCATGCCGCCGGTGCGGCACCGGCAGAAGAAGGAAAATAGCTAAAGCGTATTTTGCGGGTGGAACAGAGAAACGGCCGGCGTGATAGCCCACTCCCGGGTACTTTTCTAACCTGCGGGCTGCAATCCCTGCTAAAATTTTACCACGACCGGAAGTCCGATAGAAGGTAGCCGTCGGGTTAAAGGTTTTGGGTAGAAGAAGCGCCGGGGCCTCAAAGCCTTCGCTTCGAGGCCCCGGTGGCTCAAGGAGGTCTTGAAGAAGTGAGTGTGCGTTAATATTTTGACCTCCCTTCCCGAACTTTATACGCCAATATACCGTATGACAGACCTTCAGTTACGGACCAACCTGACTCGGCTACCACGGCCGTCCGGCCCCGCGGGTATCACTTCCAAATATACCGGCATCCGCTCCCGCAGCTCTTTGACATGGCTAATGACCCCCACCAGGCAAGCTCCCCGGCGGAGCTTTTCCAGGGCCTGCATGACCACCTCCAACTTTTCGGCGTCCAGGGTGCCGAAGCCCTCGTCCAAGAAGAAAAACCCTAAAGGATAGCGACCCCTCAACTGGAGTTGGGAGGACAGCGCCAGGGCTAAGGAAAGGGAAGTCAGAAAAGTCTCGCCCCCGGAAAGGCTCGAAACCGGACGTCGCTGGCCGCCGTTGAAATCGTCCCGGAGGATGAAATCCCCCCTTTCGTCCAGCTCCAGGGCGTAACGCTGGCCGGTGAGGCTCCCCAGGCGCCGGGAGGCCTCCAGGGCCATATCCCTCAACTGCTCCTCCGCCAGGAATTCCACCAGCTTGCGCCCGCTGAGGAGGCGGCGCAAAAGGTCGGCCAGTTCCCGCCGGCGCGCGAACTGCTGCTTCTCTTCCTGCAGTTCCAGCCACCGCCGGTGGTTCCTCTCCAGGCGCTCTAATTCGTTCTGGCAGACGGCCAGTCGGTTCCTGGCAGCGATAAGTTCCCTCTCCCCCTCCTCCAGCCGCCTTTTCTCTTCTTGCCAGTCGTCGCGATTAAACCCGCGGCCGGCCAGTTGCCCCTCCAGATATTTTATTTCTTCTGAGGCCGCATACAGGCGGCGCTCAAAATCTTCTACGGCCGCCAACAGGGACCGGCGCCTTTCTTCTTCCAGAAGGGCCGCCCGGGCCTCTTCCCTCCCGGAGAACCCGACCGCCTTCAGCCTTTCCTCCACATGGATCCTGAGCTCCCTTTCTTCGCCCTCCAGAGCCCTGAGCTCGCTCTCCAGCCCGGCTACGTTTCTCCGGGCCTCCTGGAGCTCCTCCTGGGCTTTCCTCTCCAACCGACGCAGGCGGGCCACCTCGGCCTCCATTTGGCCCATTTTCCCCTCGATGGCCCGGAGGAGGGCGGAAGGGTCCTGTTCGCCCGCCGCCGCCTCTATTTTCTTCCGCAATTCCCCTTCCTGGGCCCGCTTAGAAGCGATTTCCCCTTTCAGGGCGCTCTCCTTAAGGATCATCCCTTGCAGCCGAACTTCTAGGTCCCGTATCCGGGCCTCCAGCTCCTCCACCTCTTCGGCCCTTTTCTTCATCTCGGCACCCAAGGCGGCCAGCCTCTGTTCTTCCTGCCTTATTTCCTCCAGGCGGGCCCTCACTCCATCCCGCCCCAGTCCCCCGGCCGTCTGCAGGAAGAGGGCTGTAAGTTCCCCTACCTCTCGCCGTATCCTATCCCTCTCCGGGGTTATTCCCTCCACCAGGGCCCGCTCCAGGGCCTTACCCTCACTTTTGATTCTAAAGGCTTCGTCGCGCCACCGCCTTACTTCGGCCACTTCCTTTTCGGCGGCCTCCTGGGCCCGGGCCAGATCCTCCACGGGCCGGGACAAATCTTCTCCCCCGGCCGGACAGGGGTGCACCAGGGACCCGCAGACGGGACAAGGTTCTCCGTCCCGGAGGCCGGCGGCCAGGGAAGCCGCATTCCGGGCCCGCCAGGCTTCTTCCAGACTGCGCCGCAAATTCCTCGCCTTCTCCTCCGCTTCCCTTACGGCGCCCTCGATGAGGCCTTCTAGGTCGGTTTCCGGGCTGAGGGCCAGGCCCGGAAACCTGCGCCTGAGAAGGCGGGTTAGAACGTGCTGCTTCTCTTCCAGGAGACGCTTCTGCTCCGCATACTTCAGATCCCAGTTCAAGGCCTGGCGCTCTCTGTCTTCCAGCAAGGCCAGGACTTCGGCCGCCTTTACCAACCGTTCCTTCTCCTCCGGCATCACGGCCGGGGACTGGAGGCGGGCCGCCGCCTCCCTTTGCCTCTCCTTTAGCGCCCGCAGGGTAGCGCGCTCCCGGTCCAGTTCCAGGTTCACCTGCCGGATGTGCCGGCCGAGTTCCCGGAGGCTCGCCTCTCGTTCTTGTAGCTCTTCCAGCAGTATTTTCCTCTCCCTGGCCCTTTCTACGGCCCCTTTGACGAGGGCGAATCTCTCCTGCCACCGGGGCCATTCCCTGGCCCGGCGCTCCTCCGCCTCCTCCAACTGCCGGCGGCAGGTAGCCCAGGCCTCTCCGGCCTGCTTTTCCAAAGCACTGACGCGGGCCAGATTTTCCCGGAGGCGGTTCAAGTCCATCGCCAGCCTCTTCTCCCGCTCCAGTTCCTGCCGGAGGGGCTCCGCCCTAGCCGCCAGTTCCAGGACCCGGCGGTAACCCTCCACGGTCGGCAGCTGCTCTTCCAGGGCGGCCCGCCTGGCTCGGGCCTCCTCCAGCCTATCGTGAAGCCGGCGGGCTTCCTCCAATTGCTGCCACCGAGCCCGGCAGGCCTCCACCTGGCGTTCCAGGGCTTCCACCTTCGCCGCCTGCAGTTCGGCCTCCCTTCTGGCCCTGGCCAGGGCTTCCCCGGAGGCATCCCCCATACCCGCCTCTTCGGCGGCGATCTCGGCCAGCCGCTGCTCGCACTCCTCGAGGACTCCTTTGGCCTTTTCCGCCAGCTCGTCGCCGTAGCGTTCCAGGCAAAAGATGTACTCCAACATCCTGGCCCGTTCGCCGCCCGTCAATTTTAGGAACTCATCGAATTTTCCCTGGGGCAGGACGACCGCCCGGGTAAAATCTTCTTTCCGCAGGCCGAGAAGCTTAATGATATGTTCATCCACTTCATGGGGGGAAGAAGCCAAGACCTCCCGGACCGCATCGCCGGGGCCCAGCTGTACCAGACGCGCGTTCCGGGCCCGCACCGCAAAGGGATCGGTCCGATCCCGTACGTAATGCCGCTCCACCCGGTATTCCTGGCCCCCCAACTCAAAGGTAAAGGCAACCCTTAGCTGGCTTTCCTGCTGGTTCAGGATCCCACGGCGCCCCCTTTCGGCCCGCTCCACATGGCCGAAGAGGGCCAGGGTAATGGCATCCAGAATGGTAGACTTGCCCGCCCCGGTGGGGCCGAAAATTCCGAAAAGGCCGTAGCCCGCCAGTTCCCGGAAATCGATCCACTGCTCTTCCCGGTAGCTATGTAATCCCGAAAACACCAGTTTTACAGGCTTCACGCGTCTTCCCGCCCTTCTCCCGCCGGGCCGCCGTTAAGGTCCAAAAGTTCCAAGAAAAGGTCCACCAGCTCGGCAGGGGGGTCGTACCCCAGCTGCCGGGCGGCGAATAGGCGAAACTGTTCCTTAATGGGCAACCCTTCTCGCCGGAAACCGGACACCCTTTCCTCCCCTTCCGGCAGGACGACCCGGATATTGACCACCCCCGGATGCCTCCCCCGAATCTCGGCCACCTCCTGGGGAAGCAGGGGCTCGGTGGCCTTTATTTCTAAATCCACCCAGCAACGAAGGTTCTCCCGGTCCCGGCACCAGGTCCAGAACTCCTCCAGGCTGGAAGCCCGCCAGGTTTTTAAGGGCCGGCCGCAACCCAGGGGAACGCGGCTGACAGAGGCCTCCGCGCCCGGGCGGGCCTCGACGATGACCACTTCCTTGGGCTGGTCTGTTTCAGAAAAGCTGTAGGCCAGGGGCGAGCCGGCATAACGACAGGGCACCGGTGCGGCCTCTACCCCCTGGGGCCGGTGAAGGTGACCCAGGGCCACGTAATGGGCGCTGGCGGGCAAGGCCCGGGCGTCCACCGCCAGGGCTCCCCCCAGCTGGATGGGGCGTTCAGATTCGGCTTCCCTCCCGCCGGCCATATATAGGTGGCTTACCACCAGGTTGACCGTATCAGAGCGGAACCGGGCCGCCACCCCCTGGAGGATACCCCTCACCCGTTCGGAATAGGCCTGCTGCAACCGGTTATCATCCAATACCCTGGTCAGCGCCTCATTAAGGCGCGCCTCCGAAGGATACGCCAGGCAGCCCACCACGACATGCTCTTCACAGCCGGGAATTTTCAGCTCCAGCCACCCCGGCCCGCAGGCCACCCTTTCCACTCCGCCCCTTCCCCGTCCCGCGGGAAGCTCCTCTAAGGGATAACCCACCAGGCAAATACCGTGGGGCAAGGCCAGGGGATTGGACGCCCGCAGGCGCTCCGGGCTGTCGTGGTTGCCGGCGATGGCTACAACCGCCCTTTTCCCGCCGCCTGACAGGCGCTCCAGGGCCTCGAAAAACAGGTTTTCGGCCTCGGCCGGCGGGTTATAAGCGTCGAAAATATCCCCCGCTATGACGATGAGATGGATGCCCTCGGCCGCCACCAGGTCGCACAGCTCATCTATGAATTCGGCCTGCTCTTCGAGGCGGGATCTGCCCTCCAGGGTGCGTCCCAGGTGCCAGTCGGAAGTATGCAATATGCGCAAGGGATTTCAACCCCTTTATCCCGAATTCTCAGCTAATTAATTATACAATACCTTGAACGGGGAGCCCACCGGCAGGAAGTCAGCACCCTACCCGGAGCCCTGGGCGCAGGAAGGAGATATCTTTTAGTCTCCGGAGAGAAAAAATACTTGGAACGCTCCTTAAGGGCCACCGTTAAACAAGAAGCGCGGCAGCGTTTTTCCCCTCGGGACACTACCCTTTGTTGGGCCCGGCCGGTGGTTCCCGGCCCGGGGGGTATAAAAAGACCGCCAGGCGGCACCCCACCGGGCCGGCTCCGGAAGGACACCGCGCCCCAAAGCCCCGGAGCGGCGGGGTGCCTGTTCTAACGATTTTCCGGGACCACCGCTATGGCCTCTATCTCCAGGAGGACATCCTTGGGCAGCCGGGCTACTTCCACGCAGGAACGGGCCGGCGGTTCCTCAGTAAAATAACGGCCGTAAACCTCATTGACGACGCCGAAGTCCTTCATATCTTTGATGTAAACCGTTGTTTTGACCACATGCTCCAGCCCGGCCCCTGCTGCGGCCAGAACGGCTTTCAGGTTCTCCATCACCCTTGCCGCCTGTTCGGCCACCCCTCCGTCAACTATCTGCCCGGTGGCCGGGTCGAGGGGAATTTGCCCCGAAGTAAAAATCAGATTTCCCACTTTGATTCCTTGGGAATAAGGCCCTATAGCAGCCGGTGCCTGGTCGGTAGTAATGACCGTCTTTGCCATCTTAGAACCCCCATCCATCTTGGTATTATACTTTACGGGCAGTTTTGGACCATTAATGTTGCAGGTATTCGACGCCCGTCCAAATCTTCCTGCTGCTTATTGCAATATTACTGTAACCCTTGTTAATTGATTTTACTCCCCAGCGACGAAAGGACGGGGAACGAGGAGCAAAAGCAGGAAAAAATCCCGGCCTTCGCCGGGATGTCTATGGAGGGCAGGCTACCCCCGGCCGCTCTCTTCTCAAGGGTCCGGCCGGGAAAAGCATATGCCTTCGGTTTAGAAGGTAATCGATACGCAACACCCGAGCCGGGGAACCGGGGTCTATCGCTCTTCCCGGTCGTAGGGAATGGAAAGGGCACCGGGAGCGCCGATATGCTTGACCACCGTCTGACGGGTGGCAAGGACCAATACTATTATTGTGAGGATATAGGGCAACATTTTTAAGAAGAAAGACGGGATGGAGATGCTGGTAGCCGCCTGGAGGGTATAGACCAAGGAATCGACGCCTCCGAAGAGATACGCTCCTAGAAGGGCCCGCAGGGGATTCCAGACGGCAAAGATGACCAGGGCCACGGCTATCCATCCCCTTCCGGCGGTCATGTTCTCCAACCAGCTGGGGGCATAGGCCAGGGAAAGATACGCACCGCCGGCGCCGGCCAGCATGCCGCCGATAATAACGTGCAGATAGCGCACGGCAAAAACGTTGACCCCTAAAGCGTCGGCCGCTCCGGGGTTTTCACCCACGGCCCTCAAGTTAAGTCCCGGTCTGGTATGGTATAAGTAGTACCAAGCCAAGGGGACGAGGATATAGGTGATGTAAACCAGAGGATCGTTGCGGAAAAAAATCGGGCCCAGGACAGGTATCTCGGAGAGGCCGGGAACAGCCACCGGTTTGAAGGTAACCGGCAGGGCAACTCCTACATAGGGTTTGCCCATGAAACCGCTTAAACCGGTGCCAAAAAGGGTCAGGGCCAGGCCCGTTACCACCTGATTGGAACGCAAGGTGACGGTCAAAAAAGCAAACACGGCGGCCATTGCCCCGGAGGCCAACATGGCCACTACGAAACCCAACCAAGGATTAGCAGTGTTTGCAGCGGCCATAAAGCCGGTTACCGCGCCCACCAGCATCATGCCCTCGACCCCCAGGTTTAAGACCCCTGCTCTCTCGGCTATAATTTCACCAACGGCAGCGTAGAGTATGGGGGTTCCGGCGATAATTGCTGCTGCCAGCGCCGCTACCCATACGGAGTTTTCCATAAGTTTATCTCGCCACCTCCTTGCGGCCGAAGTGCAGTCGGTAGCGGGTCAAAATCTCGCCGCCCAGCACAAAAAAGAGGATGGCTCCCTGAAGCATGGAAACCGTGGCCGCCGGCACTCCCATAGTTTGTACGCTGTAACCGCCAACGATAAGTCCGGCAAACAGGAAGGAAACCAAAATCACGGTAGCCGGATGAAGTTTGGCCAGCCAGGCAATGATAATGGCCGTGTACCCGTAACCGGGAGATATACCGTGCTGGAGGCGGTGGGTAACGCCAGACACTTCGCTCATGCCGGCCAAGCCCGCCAGGGCGCCGCTCAGGAACATTACCAGGATAATGTTCCTCTCTATATTCATCCCCGCATAGCGGGCCGCCTTTACACTTTCACCGATGACCCGTATTTCATAACCCCAGCGCGTGCGCCAGAGAATAAGGGTTAGAAGAACTGCGGCCGTCAAGGCAAACAGTAAACCTAAATGCACCCGGGTCCCCGGTATGGTGGCCAGGGTGGCCGCCTCGGTGAAAGGAGCGGTGAGGGGAAAATTATACCCCTGGGGATCCTTCCAGGGACCGTAGACCAGGTAGTCTACCCACAGAATGGCCACATAATTGAGCATCAAGGTGGTAATTACCTCGTTCACTCCCCATCTGGCCCTGGGTATGGCCGCTACCACGGCCCACAGACCGCCCAACACGCAGCCTACGATAAACATCGCCGGTAGCATAACATAGGCCGGCCAGTGGGGAAAGGTGAGGGCCACCCAAGTGGCGCCGAAGGCGCCCATGTAGAACTGCCCCTCGGCGCCGATATTCCACAGGAGCATGCGGAAGGCCACCGAAACACCGAGGCTGGCGATCATCAAGGGTATGGCTTTGACTACGGTTTCGGAGATTCCGTATTTAGAGCCGGTTGCGCCCTTCAGCATACTCAAATAAACCTTCCAAGGATCAAAGCCAGTGGCCGCCAGGAAGATTGCTCCCAGTCCCAGGGCTAAGACGACGGAAAGGACGGGCACCACCACGGCCATCCACGGAGAGGGTTGCAACCGCTTTTCCCACCCAATCCAGGTCATGCACTCACCTCCATTTTCTTGGCTCCCGCCATCATCAAGCCTATATCTTCAAGGTCGGCCTCTTCGGTGGGTACCACTCCCATAATCTCGCCTTCATACATAACGGCAATACGGTCGGCCAAGCGGAATAGCTCTTCCAGGTCTTCAGATATTAAGAGAATGGCGGTCCCTGCCGCCCTCTGCTCTAAGAGGAGGCGGTGGACTGTTTCAGTAGCCCCTACATCCAAACCGCGGCTCGGATACACGGCCAATAGGAGGCGCGGGTGGCCGGAGATTTCCCGGGCCAGGAGGAGACGCTGCAGATTGCCGCCGGACATCAGTTTAACGGGAGCGTCCAGCCCGGCCATTTTCACCTGGAAGCGCTCCACCAGCTCGTAGGCCCACCGGCGCGCAGCTCTACGGTCCATCAACACCCTGCCCCAACGAGGATCCCGGTATTCTTTCAGCAGCAGGTTATCCACCGCTCCTAAATTCGGCACCAAGCCCATGCCTAGGCGGTCCTCGGGAACAAAGCCCACGCCGCATTGTATAACGCGGCAGGGATCGCACTGCCCCAGGTTCTCGCCGCCTACGGTAACGGTTCCTTCCAGGCAAGGCCGTAGCCCGGCAATCACTTCCACCAGTTCCCTCTGCCCGTTCCCGGCCACACCGGCGATACCCAAGATCTCCCCGGACGCCACGGACAGCTCTATACCCTTTAGAGCCGGTAGTCCCTTGTCGTTCAAGGCTCTTAAGCCTTTGATCTGTAAAACCGTATCTCCAGGGGACCTCTTCGGTTTCTCCCCCTGCCAAATCACGTCGCGCCCCACCATCATCCGTGCCAGTTCTTTTTCATCGGTTTCTTCTTTCTTTACCGTAGCCACTGTTTTACCGCCCCGCAAAATGGTGATGGAATCGGCGGCTTCCATAACCTCCTGCAGTTTATGGGTAATAAAGATCACTGCACAGCCTTCCGCAGCCATTTTCTTTAGGGTGCTGTATAAGTCCCTGGCCTCCTGGGGGGTCAAAACTGCCGTGGGCTCATCAAGGATAAGAACTCGGGCCTTGCGGTATAAGAGCTTAATAATTTCCACCCGCTGCTGTTCGCCCACGGAAAGCTGCCATATCCGGGCCTGGGGGTCTACCTGCAAGCCGTATTTCCTGGATACCTCGGCTATCTCCACGGCCAGCCTGTTCAGATTAAGCCTGAGACCCCCTTTTAATCCCAGGGCTACGTTCTCCGTTACGGTAAAGGGAGACACCAGGCGGAAATGCTGGTGAACCATGCCGATGCCCGCCTCAATGGCGTCGCGGGGCGAACGAAAATTGACCTTCCGCCCCTCGATGTAAATTTCGCCTGCATCCGGCCGGTAAAGGCCGGTTAGAATGCTCATCAAGGTGCTCTTCCCGGCACCGTTTTCCCCTAAAAGGGCGTGGATTTCTCCGGCCCGCACCGTCAGGTTTACATTGTCGTTGGCCACCACGCCGGGGAAAACCTTCCGGATGCCCCGCATCTCCACAAGAGGTGCTGACATTCCGAAGCCTCCCGCTTTTAGAATCCGAAGGCTAAAATTCGCTACGGGTACGTGGATTCCTGCCGCTTCCCTGGTAATCTACAATTAAATTTTGGATATTTTATAATATGATACTTAAATCAAAATGTACTTTAAAGGCCGTAGGATTTCTCCCACGGCCTCTCCTACGATAGTCTTCTCGCCTCTTATTTGGGGATGTCTCCCTCCACGCCTTCCACAAACCAGTCGACGCCCAGGACTTCTTCGTGGCTCATCTTGCCGCCCTCGGGCACCCGGATCTGGCCCTTTTGATCCTTAATGGGGCCCTGGAAGACGTAGAAAGTGCCTTCTATAATCTCCTGCTTCTTCTGTTCTACCAGGTCCCGGACTTCCTGGGGCACTACATCGTTGAAGGGAGCCAGATCCACTATACCGTCCTTCATGGTCCCGTAATACTGCTCGGGCTGCCAGGTGCCGTTCTTCACGGCTTCCACGGTCTGGACGTAGTAGGGACCCCAGTTCCATATCGGAGCCGTTAAGGAAGCACTGGGAGCAAACTGGCGCATGTCGCAGTTATACCCGATGGCATACTTACCCCTCTCTTGAGCCGCCTGCTGGGGACCGGGGGTGTCCTGGTGCTGGGCAATTACATCGGCGCCCGCATCCAAGAGGCTAAGGGCCGCCTGTTTTTCGGCAGCCGGATCGTACCAGGTGTTGGTCCAGACTACCTTCACTTTCACATCCGGGTTCACCGAACGGGCCCCCAGGGTAAAGGCGTTGATACCCCGGATGACCTCCGGAATCGGGTGGGCCGCCACGTAACCCAAAATGTTGCTCTTGGTCATCTTGCCGGCTACCATGCCCGAGAGATAGCGGGGCTCCTCCATGGCGCCGAAGTAGGTGCCGGCATTGGGCGCCGTTTTGTAGCCGGAGCAGTGCATGAAGACCACGTCCGGGTATTTCTCGGCCACTTTAATTACGTAGTCCATGTAACCGAAGCTGGTGGCAAAAATTACCTTGTGCCCCTCTTCGGCCAGCTGGGTCAATACCCGTTCCGCATCAGGTCCCTCGGGGACATTTTCAATGTAGGAAGTTACTACCCAGGGCAGTTGCTTTTCCAAGTACTGGCGCCCTTGGTCATGAGCCCAAGTCCAGCCGGCGTCGCCAACAGGACCTACGTATACAAACCCTACTTTCATCTTATCCTCTTGTTTCTGTTCGCTATCGGAAGCTGGGCTCTGGCCGCCGCAGCCGGCCAGCAACCCCAAAGCAAGGACCAGGATCACGCCTATCATTAAAATACGAGGGGCTTTCTTCATGCTCTTTCCGCCGGAACCGCCCTAAAGGCTCCGGCCTTCACCTCCTGCCGTTTATTTATTGTTGCCTTTCGCCTTTCACCCGCTCTCAGTTCCGAAGTATAATAATCCTTTGCGCTTGCCCTCACCCCCTCCACTAGGTGTCCCTCGCAAGGATTATATACTTCTGTTCTACCCCAGCCGTCCAGACCACAAAAAAACCAGATTGCCTGCTCACCTGCATACGAAGGGTTTCCTTCGTAGTCAGGTGATTCCGGTCAACTGGTAGAGACCCCCGGACCAATTACCGGGGTTATACGAAGCCGGCGTTACTCCTATTATGTTGTCTGTGTGTTGAGGTAATTGTATAATTCGCCACAGAAATGCAAAATCCTGCTGACCGGGGCTAGAAAGAATTAATTAATACTGTAATTAATAATACTGTATTCTTTTTGCGCACGTTAAAGGAGATTACATAAAAGTGTCGAATAAACATTAAAATATCACCCGGGTAACGAACCCGCTCTGTATACTACTTATTATTATTAAAGGAGGAAGGAGACCATGAGCCAGTGGAAGGTCTATGTGACCCGCCCCGTACCCCAGCCGGCCATCGACCTCCTGGCCGAACGCTGCGAGGTAGAAGTTAATCCCGAGGACCGCGTCCTATCCAAGGAAGAGCTGATCGAAAAGATTAGAGGCCGTGATGGAGTGTTCTGCCTCCTAACAGACAAAATCGATGCGGAAGTGATGGATGCGGCCCCGGGGGTAAAGGTTTTCGCCAACATGGCCGTGGGTTTCGACAACATTGATATCCCGGCGGCCACCGCCCGGGGAATTCTGGTCACCAACACGCCCGGGGTCCTCACCGAAGCCACCGCCGAATTCGCCTGGGCCCTCCTCTTCGCCGTGGCCCGGAGGGTTGTGGAGGCCGACAAGTTCATGCGGGCCGGTAAATACCGGGCCTGGGGCCCGATGCTCATGCTCGGCCAGGAAATCCACGGTAAAACCCTGGGGGTCATCGGCGGCGGCCGCATCGGCACGGCCTTCGCCCGCCGGGCTAAAGGCTTTGATCTCAAGGTGCTGTACACCGACGTCCGGCCGAATCCCCAATTCGAAGCCGAAACGGGCGGCCGTTTTGTGGACACGGATACCCTTCTGCGGGAATCCGATTTCGTTTCCATCCACGTGCCCCTCACCCCCTCTACCCGTCACCTCATAGGCGAGAGGGAGCTAAAGCTTATGAAAAAGTCGGCCATCCTCATCAATACTTCCCGGGGTCCGGTGGTAGATGAAGCCGCCCTGGTTAAGGCCCTCCGGGAAGGGGAAATATGGGGCGCCGGCCTGGATGTCTTCGAAAGGGAGCCCGAAATGGTCCCCGGGCTGGCCGAGCTGGACAACGTGGTCGTTTGCCCCCACATCGCCAGCGCCACCTGGGAAACCCGCACGGCCATGGCCACCATGGCGGCCAGGAACCTTTTAGCCGCCCTGGAGGGTCAACTGCCGCCCCAGTGTGTAAACCCGGAAGCCTACAAGGCGGGCCGGTAGTCTTATCGTTGCCCGCGACCCCAACTTATACCGAAAGGAGGAATTCCCGTTGATGGAAAAGCTTCTAGCCCGCCGCATGTTCGATCTGGGCACCGAAACCGCCTTTGAGGTCCTGGCCAAGGCCAAGGCCCTGGAAGCCCAGGGCAAGGAAATCATCCACCTGGAAATAGGGGAGCCCGACTTCGATACCCCCAGGAATATCATCGATGCGGCCGTTAGGGCCCTTAATTCCGGCTATACCCACTACACGCCAGCCCCCGGACTGATGGAACTCCGCCAGGCCATTGCCGACTACGCCACCCGCCAGAAGGGCGTACCCTATTCCGCCGAGGAGGTGGTGGTAGTACCCGGCGGCAAGCCCATCATGTTCTTCAGCATCCTGGCCCTCGTGGACCCCGGGGATGAGGTAGTCTATCCCAATCCCGGTTTTCCTATATACGAGTCCGTAATCCGTTTCGTCGGGGCCAAGCCGGTGCCCATTCCCTTAAGGGAAGAAAACGATTTTCGCCTGGATGTCGACGAGCTGGCCACTCTCATCACGCCCCGGACCAAAATGTTGATCATAAATTCGCCGGCCAATCCCACCGGCGGCGTCCTCACCCGGCAGGATGTAGAACGTATAGCCGAGCTGGTACGGGGCAAGAACATCGTCGTCTTGTCCGATGAAATTTACGACCGTATTGTGTACGACGGGGCGCAGCCGGTATCCATCGCCTCCTTGCCGGGGATGAAGGATTGGACCATTATTCTCGACGGCTTTTCCAAAACCTACGCCATGACCGGCTGGCGCCTGGGATACGGCCTGATGCATAAGGAGCTGGCCGCCCGCATCGCCCAGCTCATGGTAAACTCCAACTCCTGTACGGCCGCCTTCACCCAGATGGCCGGTATCGAGGCCCTGACCGGACCCCAGAATGCCGTAGAGGCCATGGTGGCCGAATTCAAGCGCCGGCGGGATATAATCGTGGAGGGTTTAAATGCCATACCGGGCGTGAGCTGTAAGAAGCCGCTGGGCTCCTTCTATGTGTTCCCCAATATCAAGTCCTTCGGGCGCCCCAGCAAAGAGATCGCCGATTTTCTCCTGGAAGAATGCGGCGTGGCCGCCCTGGGAGGCACCGCCTTCGGCGAGTACGGAGAGGGTTACCTGCGCCTATCTTATGCCAATTCCGTGGAAAACATCCAGAAGGCCCTAAACCACATAGAAGACGGCTTGAAAAAGTTGAGATAAGATAATAAGGACATCAAGAAGGCCCTCCTTCCCTAAGGGGAATGAGGGCCTTCTCAGTCTTTTCCCGCCGGAAGGGGCTTACCTGCCCAACCTGGATACAGCTTCCTCCAGGGCGCGCAAGACCAGGACCCGCACCATTTCTTTACGGTACTCTCGGGAACCCCTGAGCTGGCTGTCTCGGGGCTGGGCCAGGTCGGCGGCGATGCGCGCCGCCTCCGCCATCCTGTCCCGGGTCACTTCCGCGCCCACCAACGCTTCGGCCGCTTCCCGGCACAGATAGGGCCGAGGGGCCACCGGCGCCAAACAGATCCGGACCCTCTGCCAGCGTCCATCCCTCGCCTGTACCCGCACGGCGACGTTCAGCATGGGAAGGGAAAGGGCCCGCCGGGGCGAAAGCCGGACAAAGGCCGACGCATCGCCTTCACCCCACTTGGGCACCAGAAAACGCCACAACAGCTCGCGGGTAGAGTCTACCCGGGAACGGCCCACCCCCTCGTACAACTCCTCTACCGGCACCCGCCGCGTGCCGGCCGGGCCTATAATTTCCGCTTCGGCACCTAAGGCCACCAGGGCCACCGCCGCATCGGCTGCAGGCTGGGCGTTGACCACATTTCCGGCCAGGGTACCCACATTGCGGATCTGGGGTGAACCCACCGAAGCGGCCGCTTGGGCCAGGGCGGCCAGCTTCTCCTTCACGAGCTCGGAATGAGCGGCCTGGGCGTGGGTGACCCCGCCGCCCAGGATGATGTTCTCCCCTTCTTCGGCGATCAAGTCCACTCCCGGGATGCGGGTGATATCCACCAGCACCCGGGGCTCCACTCGCCTATCCTTTATATCCACCATTAGGTCGGTACCGCCGGCGATAATTCTTGCCCCTTGGTGGGCGGCCAGCATCCTCAAGCATTCTTCGGGTGAGGTGGGAAATAGATAAGCCGTTACCATCCGGTCAGATTAACCCCCTTTCGCACTGCGCATTCTCCGGGCCGTGCGGTTCTACCGTGGACGGCAGTTGCCTAAAACCGCTCCCACAGTTCGGCCGCCAGTTCCCGGGCCCGGGCGGCGATGGCCTGCTCGTCCAGGTTGAGGAGTTTGCGTCCGCGCATGAGGACCTTCCCGCCGACGATGGTAGTATCCACCAGCCCCCCGTGAAAGCCGAAGAGTAAATGGCCGAACCAGTTGTCCCCTGTAAAGGGCGTAGGAGGTACATAGTCCACCAGAATGATATCCGCATAGGCTCCGGGAACCAGGCGTCCCAGGGGATGGGGGAAGAAGGCCTCCAGGATGCGGCTGTTGTTGGTGAAGGCCATGGCCGGAACCTCCGTCCAGCCGGCGCCCGGATCACCGCTGGTGAATTTGCGTAGTACGTTGGCCACCTTCAGGGATTCGAACATGTCGCAGGTATAGCCGTCGGTTCCCAGGCCCACCGTTACGCCCGCGGCCAGCATTTCGCCCACGGGAGCGCATCCCACGGCGTTGCCCATGTTGGATTCCGGATTGTGGACCACCAGGGTGCCGGTTTCCTTGAGGATGGCTATCTCCCTCTCGGTTACGTGAACGCAATGAGCTGCGATGGTCTTGGGACCCAAGATGCCGTGCTGGGCGAGGCGCTCCACTACCCGCTTGCCCGAGCGCGCCAGAGAATCTTCTACGTCCTGAATCCCCTCTGCCACATGGATATGGAAACCGCAGTCGAGTTCCCGGGCGGCTTCCCTGCAAGCGGCCAGGGTTTCGTCGGACAGAGTAAAGGAAGCGTGGAGGCCGAAGGTGGCGGATAGGAGACCGCCTCCCATCCGGTATTTCTTAATGGCTTCCACGTTCTCCTCGATACCCTGACGGGCGACGTCCGCGCCGTCCCGGTCGGAAACTTCATAGGCCAGGGCGGTACGGACCCCCGTCTCCCGGACCGCCCGGGCGATGGCCTCCAGGCTGCCCTTTACGGCCCGCGGGCTGGCGTGATGGTCCAGAATGGTGGTGGTCCCGCTCTTGATACAATCGATCAGGGGCAGCAGGGCGCTGTAATAAACGTCTTCCAGGGTAAGGGCTTTGTCCAGCCGCCACCACAGACGCTCGAGGATTTCCAGGAAATTGGTGGGAGGGGCATCCTTGAGGGCCATACCCCGGGCAAAGGTGCTGTAAAGGTGCATGTGGGTGTTGGTCATGCCGGGCATGATGAACTTGCCCCCGGCATCAAGAAATTCGGCCCCGGGATACTGTTCCTTAAGCTGGGAAGTAGAACCGAGGGCCACTATCCGGTCCCCTTCAACGGCCACAGCACCTACGGGATAATAGGGATTAGAGGGATCCATGGTCAGAACAGGACCGTTACCTACGATAAGCATGGGCCTACCTCCTCGAATTATTTTCCTTGATTTTTCCGCGCCAGGGCTTCGGCCGCCTTCTCCACGGCCTGGACGATTTTTACATACCCCGTGCAGCGGCACAGATTACCCGAAAGGGCTTCTTTAATCTGCTCCCGGGAAGGATGGGGCTCGTGATCCAGCAGGGCCTTAGCACTCATGATCATCCCCGGCGTGCAGAAACCGCACTGCACTGCCCCCTCGGAAATAAAGGCTTCCTGGAGGGGGTGTAGTTCGTTCCCCCTGGCCAAACCTTCGATGGTGGTCACCTCCCTGCCTTCCGCCTTGGCCGCCGGAAAAAGGCAGGCATCTACCGCCATGCCGTCCACAAGGACGGTACAGGCGCCGCATTCGCCCTTGCCGCACCCTTCCTTGGACCCGCTCAGGCCCAAATAATCCCTGAGCACGGCCAGGAGGGTAATGCCCGGCGGGGCCTCCACCCGCACCTCCCGTCCGTTAACCTTAAGGTCGAACCGCCGCATTTCCCGCCCCCCTTTATCAGGATTTGAACCGAAGCCACTGCATTATTAAAAAACCAGATGCCGTAAAACCACGCAAAACCCGACTTCGTAGTCGGGTGATTTACGGTCACCTGGTAGAGACCCCCGGACCTATTACCGGGGTTATACGAAGTAGTCTTTTAATAGATTCGATATATTTTTCTTAAATCCTGCCAGTTCTATTAAATATCATTTAATTTATTGCACCGGGTCCTCCGGCGTAAGCAATAGAAGCCTGAATAGTTACCGCCAAAATGGAAAGCCTCTTACTAGGAGGCAAAAGCCGTGAGCTCCGTAGATACCGGAAGTCTGGTTACGACCTTCCAGCGCCGATTATGGTACTATCTGTTCCTCAGCCTGCGGCCCAAACAATGGTCCAAGAACGCCTTTATTTTCGCGGCCATATTGTTTTCCGGGCGGCTGTTGGAGATCCCTTTACTTCTGCGCGGCCTGCAGGCCTTCGCCGTCTTCTGCACCCTTTCCGGGGCGGTGTATCTCCTCAACGACCTAGCGGACCGAGAAAAGGATCGCCTGCATCCCCGGAAGGGTCTCCGGCCCTTGGCGGCGGGCCTTATCTCTCCCCAGCAGGCGGGGACGGCGGCCGCTTTTCTCCTCGCGGTCGGTTTAGCCTGGGCCTTCCGGCTGGGATGGCAGGTGGGGATCATCAGCCTGGCCTATGCCGCCCTGGTTGTAGTTTACTCCTTCTATTTCAAGAACGTGGTTATCGTGGACGTATTCGTAGTGGCCTCCGGCTTCGTACTGCGGGTATTGGCCGGAGCCGCCGCCATCCAGACCCGGGTCTCGGCCTGGCTGCTGGTATCCGTCACCCTCCTGGCCCTTTTCCTGGCCCTCGGCAAGAGGCGTCACGAGCTGGCCTCCCTGGAGAGACCCGGCGAACACAGGGGCATCCTGGCGGATTATACTCTCCCCCTCCTGGATCAATTGATCGCCACCGTCACCTCTTCCACGGTGGTGGTCTACGCCCTTTACACTTCCCTGGGCACCGAAAACCATTCCCTCATGCTCACCATACCCCTGGTCCTCTTCGGAATCTGCCGCTACCTCTACCTGCTGTACTGCCGGCAGAGCGGGGGAGAGCCCGAAACCCTGGTCCTGCAGGATAAACCCCTGGCCGCCACCGTCCTCCTGTGGATAACTTCTTGCTTTTTCCTCCTGTACTGCGTCTAGGTTATCCGGGTTCTGCCGTCCGGAGCGCCCGCCGACCCTGCGCCCGGGAATCCTCGACGTCCGCAGGGCGGACCGGCCCCGGTTCCATGGCTCTTGGAGCTTGCCGGGGAACCCGGCCTGCCGGGTGCGCCGCAGGACCCGGCCTTCTACGGCTTCAAGGCTGCTTCCGCCCCTCG
Organism: Peptococcaceae bacterium; assembly: GCA_003509545.1. Classification (GTDB taxonomy): domain Bacteria; phylum Bacillota; class DSM-521; order Neomoorellales; family Neomoorellaceae; genus UBA12545. Next base: position 26,531 of record DOLC01000049.1, on the reverse strand, counting down.
CCAAGCTCAAGCCGGAGCACCGCCCGGCTGTAGCCGTTCTTTTACGGCCTCGGAGGGCCTTGCCGGCGAAAACCGGGGGGCACCGGCTGCCGAGGGGGCTCCCTCAAAACAGGGTTAGCTGGCGGAACGGGCCTTCGCGGTCCTGCCTCCTTGCGGGCCGCCCCGTCCACTGCCTTCTGTCCAGGCAGTCGGGGGGTATATCCCGTAGGAAGGGCGAAGGCTGCGTAGGAGTGCTACCCCCGAAAAGGCTTCTCCTTCTGGCGGTCACCAAGAACAGCACCTCCCTGGCCCGGGTGAGCCCTACGTAAAAGAGACGGCGCTCCTCTTCGAGGGCTTCTTCCGAAAGATCTTCTCCGCCCCGGAGGGGGATGAGTCCGTCCTCTACCCCGGCAATAAATACCACCGGGAACTCCAAACCCTTGGCGGCATGGAGGGTCATGAGGGTAACCGCCTCGGGGGAGGCCGCGTTTTCTCCCCGGCGCTCATGGTCGCCTTCCCGGACGGCGCCGATCCCCCACAGGAAAGAGGAGAGATCGCGGAACCCGGAAGCCACCCGCAGCAGCCGCCCCAGGGGCTCCGGGGCCCCTGCCTCGTATTCCTCCATCCACCGGGACACCAGGACGGCGGGGGATTCCTTAGCCGCTAAGGCACGGTAAACTTCCAGCCCCTTTCTAAGGGCCCGCAGTTCAGTCTTGACCCCCGCCCAATCCTCCTCGATAACCTGCCAGACCGGCTTCCCGGTGCGTACCGCAGCCTCCCGGAGGTTCCTTAGCTGTCTTTCATCCAGCTTCCAGGGCTCGGTCCTTAACAGGCGGTAGAGGTGAAAATCGTCCTCCAGGTTGACAACGCACCGGAAGAAGGCCAGTACCTTCCGCACGGCGCGGTCTTCCAAGAAACTCTCCCGCCCCACCACCCGGTAAGGTATTCCTTCTTTCAAGAAGCATTCCTCCAGGGCTTCACCCTGCAGGCCTGTACGAAAGAGCACCGCTATGTCGCCGAAGCCCAGGTTTTCGGGGAACTCCCCTCCCTCCTCCCCGGGGAGGCCCCCATATTGGCCGTGGGCCTGCAACATGCTGGTGCCCCCCACCAGACGGCCGATTTCCCGTAAGATGGCTATGCCTTCGGCCGTCTCGCCGGGAACCTCCAGGTGCCGGATTTTCGGGCCGCCCTTTCTTACGGCCACCAGTCCTTCCCCCCGGTGCCCCACCACCGATGACGCGGCCCGGAGGATTACGGGGGTAGAGCGGTAGTTCAGGGAAAGACGCAAGATAAGGGCCTGGGGGAAATCCTCTCGGAGCTTCCGGAAAAACCGGTGGTCGGCCCCCCGGAAGCCGTAAATGGCCTGGTCCGGGTCGCCTATGACAAAGAGATTTTCTCCTTTACCCGCCCACAGCTTGACCAGCTCGTACTGGACGGCGTTGACATCCTGGAATTCGTCTACCAGCAGGTGGGTAAAACGTCGCCCGTAAACGCCGGGACAACTTTTCCCCAGCTCAAGGGCCTTCAGGAGCACGTCATCGTAATCCAGGGCACCGTATTCTTCCATCCTGTGCTGATAGGCCTTATAAATGGTGCGGAGATCTTCCGGAATTTCTTCGGAAGAAGGAGTAAGGCCCCGGCTTTTGAACAGGGAAATTCTCTGCTGGATCTTCTGTACGTCCCGCCTTCCTGAACCCGGGACCTCCTTTAAGATTTCTTCTAAAACGGCCCGGGCATCCACCTCATCCAGGAGGGTTACCTCCCCCTTGACGACCGGGATCCCGCCGGGATTATTTACCCCATAATTCCGGAGTATTTCCATACAAATACCGTGGAAGGTTCCCACCGTCAAGGCTTCGATCCCCGGAGCACCGCCCGTAAGCTCCGCGACCCGCCGGCGGATCTCGGTAGCCGCCCTATTGGTAAAGGTAACGGCCGTGATCTGCCCCGGATCCGCACCCCGTGGCCCCAGGAGATAGGCGATGCGGTGAACCAAGGTTTTGGTCTTGCCCGTACCCGGACCCGCAATTACGATAACCGGCCCTTCCTCGGCGGTGACCGCCGCCCGCTGCTGGTGGTTGAGGCCGGCCAATAGGTCGTCTTCCCTCCGGTCCGCCGGCTCCGGCAGGATCCCGGGGAAGGCCGCGGAGGCGGGTTGTGGCCGGGGGGCCGCCCGGTCGCCCGGGGCCTCCGCCGGGTTCCCGCCGGTCTTTTTGCGATCGCCGGTCCCCGGAGCCGAACCCGGCCGGGACTCCTCAAAGAGGACGGGTTGGCCGCAAAACGCCACCCTTTCTTCCGGCGCCAGCAAAATTATTTTGCCGTACTCCCCGTCAAAGCCGGGCAAAACCTCCACCCGTCCCGCCCTTACCCTCCCCACGGCTTCGGCCACCAGGCTCCCTGCAACCCTGGCGATCTCTTCCAGGGGAGCCTGCCGCAGGACCACCAGTTCCGGGCCCAGCCGCCGGAGGAGGGAGAAATAACGCTGCCAGACCTGTTTGGAGGCCACGCCTACACCCAGGGCGGAGGCGATGGCCTCCGGCAGGGGAACAAGGCTCTCGTAGTCCTTCGCCCCCGGAGGCCTGAGCCCTTCTCCCCGGTCGGCCAGCTCTTCCACCCGGTGCAGGACCCCCACAGTCACTTTGCGGCCGCAGACGGGACACACCCCTCCCGCCTCCCGGGTCTGGGAAGGCCTCCAGCGGATGTTGCAGGCCCGGTGCCCGTCGTAATGGTACTTACCTTCTTCCGGGAAAAACTCCAGTGTGCCCACCAGACCGGGATGGCCTGGATCCGCGAGGGCCCGGTAGATCCCCTCGTAAGAAAGGTCGGTGTCCAAGATATCGGCTTCCCGGGCCAGGTGACGGGGAGAATGGGCATCCGAGTGGGAAACCAGGGCCAAACGGTCCAGCATGGACAAGCGCCAATTCATGGGCGGATCGGAAGAGAGGCCGGTCTCCACCGCATGGATATAGCCCGTGAGGTCCTCGAAGCATTCCTCTATATGGTCAAACCCTGAATTGGCACCTAGAAGGGAAAAATGGGGGGTCCAGATATGGGCGGGAATAAAAAGGGCCCGGGGGCAAACCTCTAGGGTAATTTCCAGCAGCCGGCGACTGTCCAGGCCTAGGATAGGGCGGCCGTCGGAGGCGAGGTTGCCTATGGCCTCCAGCTGGCGGCTTAATTCCTCGGCCGCTTCCAGGTCGGGCAACAGAAGGAGGTGGTGGACCTTGCGCACCCGTCCGTCTTTTTTATAGATGGTGCTGATCTCCCCGGAAACCACAAACCTCACCGGGGCGTCGGGCGCAAGAACCGGCAGGGGGCCTTCGGGCCCTTCGGCCTCCTCCAGCTGCCGGCGGAACTCGTCCTTGAGGCGGTACAAACCCTCCTCGGCGGGTTCCAGCTTCTCCTTGAGTTCCTCGCGCCAGGCCGGGTGGGTGAAATCGCCCGTCCCTACCAACGTCACGCCTTTATAGACCGCCCAGCGGTAAAGTTCCTCCGGCCTGGCCTCCTTACTGGTAGCGCGGGAGTAATGGGAGTGGATGTGGAAATCAGCTATAAAGTGCACCGTTTCCCTCCTTCCCCCGGAGGGCGAGGCAGAGGCCGAAGCACCCCGCCAGCATCATGTTGCCGTAGGGCGCGGCTTCAAAGTAGCCCAACCCCTTGGCCATCCCCCGCCGGGGCCCGATAACGGCTACCCGCCGGTAGGCCGCCCGCGGCCGGTACCCGGAGTCGATGACACAACCGTGGCCTCCGTCGCCGTACACCTGCTCGTCGGTCAGCTCACCCTGCTGCAATAGGTCGACCATTTCCGCCAGTTTGGCAGGGTCTATGAGGGCGGTATGGTGCTCGAAAAGGCCCCATACCCTGTCCCCTTCCAGGAGGAAGGCCACCGTATGCTGGTTGCCCAGGTTGAGTATGGTAATTCCCTCACCCGCCCACTGTTTCACCCGGGGATCGGCCAGGGCGCCCCACAGGGCGGCCGCGCCGGTATCCGTCACCAGGATCTCATGCCCCGGCAGTGCAGAGTCCTGGATGGCCAAGAGGCGGGTGAAGTAATGCGGGGGCCGGCGGTACAATAATTCCCTTATCTGGCCCCCGGCGGCAACGAAGTTCCTCCAGTGCCGGAACCGGAAGGCGCGGTTGCTCACTCCGGCAGGTGCCTCTCCGTGATCCTGAGCCGCCACCAGTATAAGGGGGGGCAGCTCCACCCCGTAGGGAGCAAGGGTACGGCCCAGGAGGGGTAGATCCAGATCCCTAGTTTCTACCACTACTGCTTCTCCTGTCGGCTCCTCCCCCACCCGGATACCCATCTGCCGTACTTCTTCCAGGTTGTCCCGGATAGTGCGGGCCGCCCGGGGCTCGGCATAAACCGGAAACCCCTCCTGCAGGTGCTCTTGCAGGGCTTTCACCACCGCCCCGCCTCCCATAATGGTCCCCTTCAGCCACACAGCCCGTCTACGGGCCGTGGCCGCCCGGACCCGCCGGGCTGCCACCACCGTGGGGGAGGGAAGCACCAACTGCACACACCCCTCCACCGGGACCCCAGGGGTATAGAGTAAAATATCCTGGGTACCGCCGCCGATGTCCAGGGCCAGCACCGGCCGGTCACCCAGGGACGCCTCAGCTTTAATTTCCCGATACACGCCTTTCCCTCCCCTTCTTGCCGAGGACGGACGACCTGCAACCGGCAACGAAGGTTTTTCCACCGTCGGTCCGCGTTTTCATCTTCAGCCTTCTCGCACCCCGCCAACCGGCGGCAGAAAAGGATATTTAATAATAAAGGGCAGATTTCTATGCCAATTAACAGGAAAACCCGCCCTCTGTCGAGTATTATATCAAAGCCCGGTAACAGGCCACAAGGATAAAAGCCCCAGCGCACCCCGGTTTCCCTCAAGGGCGACGCTGCTCCCGGGAAAGGCCTGGAAACCGGAATAAAACGGCGATAGCCCAGGCAGGTGTTAAAACTATGTATCGTCCGGTGGTCATGGGAACTCAAGGTATGGTAGCCGCTGCCCATCCCCTGGCTTCCCTGGCAGGCATTAACATTCTCAAACGCGGCGGTAATGCCATTGATGCGGCCATTGCCACCAACGCCGTCTTAAACGTTACCCAGCCCCATATGTGCGGCATAGGAGGCGACCTCTTTTGCCTCCTTTACCTGGCCCGCACGGCAGAAGTCCTTTTCTTAAACGGATCCGGCAGGGCGCCCCGGGGGGTGAGCCTGGAATTCTTCCAAAACCGAAGGCTGAAGAACATCCCCCCTTGCAGCGCCTTGGCCGTCACAGTTCCCGGGTGCTTTGCCGCCTGGGAGGAGGCCCGGGAGCGCTACGGCACCCTCCCCCTGGCCGAACTCTTGGCCGAAGCCATTGCTTATGCCGAAGGCCATCCGGTAAGCCATAAACTGGCCTGGTATATCGCCCAATACCGGGAAATCCTTTCTCAGCGCCAGGACACGGCGGCTATTTTCCTGCCGGGCGGACAGCCGCCCCGGCCGGGAGATATCCTGAAGCAGGAAGAACTGGCCGCCACCTTCCGCCTCCTGGCCAAGGAAGGCAAGAAGGCCTTCTACGAAGGCCCTATTGCGGAAGCTATCGCCGCCACCGTCCAGGAGGAAGGGGGTTTCCTGGACGTGGAGGACCTGGCCGGCCATACAACGGTATGGGGCCGACCGATAACCACTACTTACCGCGGCTATACCGTTTATTCTACCGCCCCCAACAGCCAGGGGATTACGGCTCTCCTGGCGTTGAACATAATAGAAGGTTTCGATCTGCAGGCCATGGGCCTGGACACGGCCGATTATATCCACCACCTGGTAGAAGCCAAAAAGCTGGCCTTTGCGGACCGCGACGCCTACGTAAGCGACCCGGAATTTGTTTCCATCCCCCTGGAAACCTTGCTCTCCAAAGAATATGCCGCCCGGAGGCGCCGGCTAATCGATCCCCAGGAGGCCCGGGAGGCATATCCCCCCGGCCGGCTCCAGGGGGATACTACCTATTTTGCCGTGGTGGACCGGGAGGGCAATATTGTTTCCTGCATCCAGAGCATTTATTTCCCCTTCGGTACCGGTATGGTGGCCCGGGGCACCGGCATCCTCCTGCATAGCCGCGGCGCCTATTTCTCCCTGGATCCCGGCCACCCCAACTGTCTGGCCCCGGGCAAGCGCACCCTCCACACCTTAATGGCGGTAATTGTCGCCCGCCAAGGCCGCCCCTGCCTGGCCTTCGGTACTATGGGAGCGGATGGTCAACCCCAAACCCACCTGCAGGTCCTTTCCCGCATGCTGGATTTCGGCTGGAACATCCAGGAGGCCATCGAAGCCCCGCGCTGGGTCCACGGCAGCCCCCTTGGGGATAGCCCACCGCGCATGTACCTGGAAAACCGCTTTGATCCGTCGGTGATAGAAGAACTCCGCCGCCGGGGCCATCCGGTAGAGCTCTTACCCCCCTGGTCTTCCGAGGCCGGCCACGCCCAGGGTATTTTCCTCGACCACGACCGAGGGGTTCTTATGGGCGGTGCCGACCCGCGCGGGGACGGATATGCCTTAGGGTGGTAGTCAAGTCACCTGCTCTTCCCCCGGGCGTCTCTTTCGGAAAAGAGCCTTCTCAGTTTTCATAGTTGGTGGCGAGGCCGTCAGGCCCTCGGCGGCGTGGATGTCTATCCTTTCAACAAGACTTTTTGCAGGATCGCCTCGCAGGCGGCCGGCGTGACGGGGCGGGGATTGGTACGGGCTATAAACATGGCCGCGGCCTCCCGGGCAAACCGGGGTATGTCCTCCTCTTGTTGGAGATAAGCCGCCAGGTCCCAGGGCAACTCCAGGTCCTCCAGGAGTTCCCGCACCGCAGCTACTGCCTCCCTGGCGCCGGCCCTTCCGGTCTCCGCCGTCTTCCTGCCCAGGAGGGAGGCTACCCGGGCATACTTTTCCGGCACGGCCACCATGTTGTATTCCATGCCCCACGGGAGGAGCACGGCATTGGCCAGACCGTGGGGTATGTCGTAGTGGCCGGACAAGGGGCCGGCCAGGGCGTGAACAATACCCAGGCCGGCCTGATCCATGGCTGCACCGGCCAGGGTACTGGCCAGGGCCACACTTTCCCGGGCTTTCAAATCATCGCCTACGGCAAAGGCCCGGCGCAGGCTCTGCCCCAGGAGCCTTATAGCTTCCGTGGCCCATGCATCGGTCACCGGATTGCTTCCCCTGGCCACTAGGGCTTCTACGGCATGGGTCAGGGCATCCATGCCGGTGATGGCCGTAACAAAGGGGGGCAGCGTAACCATCAGTTCAGGATCTATAAAGGCCGCCCTAGGCAGGAGCCGCTCACTGTTGATACCCTTTTTTGTATTGCGATCGATTATTACCGCCACCTGGGTAACTTCGCTTCCCGTACCCGCCGTGGTGGGAACGGCGTACAAGGGCACTCCTGGTTCGGCGAAGGGCTTCCCTTCCCACTGGTATTCCTCCAGCCGCCCGCCGTTGGTCAGGAGCAGGGCCACCACCTTGGCCACGTCCATGGGACTGCCCCCTCCCAGGGCTATTACGGCCGTGGTCTCGAACCCCCGCGCCGCCTCCAGGGCCTCTTCTACCGTAGCCGCCCGCGGGTTGGACGGGACCCGGCTGAAGACCTCCCAGCGGGCGCCGGACCCGGCCAAGACCTCCTCTATCTTGCCTAAGATTCCGGTCTTAACCAAACCCTCATCGGTGATTACCATTACCCTATCTTGGGCGCCCACGAACCCGGCGAGTTCTTTCCTGGCACCGGCGCCGAAATATAGCCTAGTGGGCAGGTAAAAACTAGTCACAACTACTACCTCCTAGGGCGGGCAGGTCCCGCCAAAAGTCTCGAAGTTCTTCGGAAGGTATGTCCCATATAAGGCCATAAGGCCCCAGTTTTTCTTCGCGCATGAACCCCGGTATTTCCTCAGTCTCGGGCAGCCCGGCCCGCCTGTTGAAGTCCACTTCCAGGGCAAGAACCTCGGCTCCCAGCCGTAGGAGGTAGTCCGGCCCCAAATCCGCACCGTAGTATGCGTTAAGCAGCCCTGTCACCGTTTCCGGATGGGGCCCGGTGGCCGAGAGCAGGAAGGCACAGAGCCCCAGGGCATCGTAGGCCGCCCGGCTGAGTTGCATCCGGTAGGAGAGCTCCCTTTGGCCGGTGCCGGCATGGTGGTCTACCGGGGCAAATACGGTGAGGCCCGCCGTATGGTCCGCTCCCATGGGCGAGGTGGCATAGGTTATGCCGGTACCCTTTACTCCTCTGGGATCGTAGGCCGAAATGGCCTGGTTCTTTACCACCGGTATGCGCTCCACGCCCAACGCCAGGCCGCAAAAACCGGCACCCATGCCGGCCAGCCTGCCTACAATCGTGCCCTGGTAGATTTCCAAAATAATCTTCTCCAAGGCCGCTACATCGCCAAACCCAACCAGCCCGGCTTCGGCCATCACCCCTAGGGCCGCTCCTACCTCTATGGTGTCCACTCCCAGGTCGTTGCAGTAATAATTCCACCTGGCTATGGCGTCCAGATCACCCACCCCAAGGTTAGATCCCATTAGCCCCAGGGTTTCATATTCGAGGGGGGCTACTATCTCGGTGCCGTCGGGGCCCGGTACGGCATTGGAACAGCGGATCAGGCAGGAAGCCATGCAGCGCTCCGTGTGCCTCCCGGCTCCTCGCCGCTCCTTGATAAGGTTATACAGGGCACGTCCGTCTATCCTGTCGGCCTGCTCAAACCTGCCCTCCCGAAAATTGCGGGTAGGTAGCGCCCCCAAGGCCTGCACCAAACCCATGGTCTCGGCCGTGCCGTATTCGGCCAAAACTCTAGTTCTCTCGCTGGTGGCTATAATGCGGTGGAATTCCTTCTTCGCCGTCATGGCCTCGGCAGGATCGGCGGGCTGTAGAGTTTCCCCCCGCGGTGCCGCAAGGAGGATGGCCTTTACCCCCTTGCTCCCCATTACCGCCCCAACGCCCCCCCGGGCGGCTATACGGCTCGGACGGCCGTATATATCACTAACGGCCACCCCGGAAGCCCATAGTTTCCTTTCGCCGGCCGGACCCAGGGTGATAAAGGCGTATTCCGGGCCGAATTCCTCCCGCAGCCGCCGCGCGACTTCGTAGTTGCCCTTGTTCAAGTAGGGTGGGGCCGGAAGGAACCTCACTCCCTCTCTGTCAACAACCAAGACCACCCACTGCGGCGACCGGCCCTCCAAAACGACGGCGGTCCAACCCAGGCGGGCCAGGGCATCCGCCGCGGTGCCGCCCGCATTGGCCTCTTTTATGCCCCCTGTCAGAGGGCTTTTGCAGCCTACGGACAGCCTCCCGGCACTGGATATCCCCCGCCCCGCAAGGGGACCACAGGCCAGCACCAGTTTGTTCTCCGCCGAAAGGGGATCACAGGTGGGCGGCACTTCTTCCCGCACTATCCGGGACGTGAGATAACGACCCCCCGCCGGTCCTTTAGCTTCTAGGCTTTCTTCCGCATAGCTCCGCCCAGTAAGGTCTATCCGTAAAATTTTAAGATTTAGACGCATGGACAGCCGCCACTCCTCCTTTTCAACTAAATCTCCGGCTGAGGCTTGCTTATTCCGCTCGCTAAAGCCTGTTCCAGACCTGCGGGAGCTTTCCGGCCCGGTCAGAAATTAAACCGCAGCCCATGATTAGGGCAAGTTCGCCATCGGCGGCGTTTGCCCATTAATTTCTTCCCCCGCGGGACAGATCCTTCCATGGATTCCTGAAAAGCTTATCTCCCCGAACCCGTCTTAATCCCCAAAGCTTATACCTATGGCCCGGGCGGTACGTATGAGGGGATGATCCGGGGGAACCGTACGGGGTTTTCCCGCCACCTCTTCCAGGGGGACGTGGCAGATTTCGTTGCCCCGCAAACAGACCATAACGCCGTATACCCCCCGGACCGCCAGTTCTGCCGCGGCCACGCCGAAACGGGTAGCCAGGACCCGGTCGTAGGAAGAGGGCGAGCCTCCCCTCTGGATGTGGCCCAAAACCGTAACCCGCGTTTCAATGCCGCTCTTCTCTTCAATGAGCCGGCCCACCACCTGGCCGATGCCCCCCAACCGAACCTTCTCTATGCTGTCTTCTATGCGGCGCTGGACCACCAGTTCTCCCGAAGGAGATTTCACACCTTCGGCCACTACCACAATACTGAAAGGTTTCCCTTCTGCTTTACGGGCCAGGATTTTTTTCAGCACCCCTTCCAGGGTCCAGGGGATTTCGGGAATGAGGATTACATCGGCCCCACCTGCCAGGCCGCTGTAAAGGGCAATCCACCCGGCATAACGCCCCATAAGCTCCAGCACCATAACCCGGTGGTGGGATTCCGCCGTGGTATGTAGTTTGTCCAGGGCTTCCGTAGCGGTACGGACCGCCGTATCAAAGCCGAAGGTCTGGTCGGTGGCCGCCAGGTCGTTGTCAATGGTCTTGGGGATCCCGATAATCCGGACCCCTTTGGCCTTGAAATCCCGGGCGGCCGCCAGGGTGCCGTCCCCCCCGATTACGAGTAAGGCTTCAATGGACAGCTTCTCCAAGAGTCTTATGGCCTGGTCTGATCTATCCTGGTAGGTAACTTTGTCGCCCATCCGGACGGGAAAGTGAAAGGGGTCGTTGCGGTTGGTGGTACCGAGGATGGTCCCGCCCCGGTGTAACAGGCCCGATATAGCCGGGGGGTCCAGCCGGACATATCTCTCCTCCACCAACCCGGTGTAGCCGTCCAGAAAGCCGAAGAGTTCCCAGCCGTGGGCAAAGGCCGTTTTGGCCACCGCCCTTATAACAGTATTCAATCCGGGGCAGTCTCCCCCGCCGGTTAAGATGCCCAACCGCCTGGCCAAGGAAAACCCTCCTTTTCCTTATTTGGTGCCCACGCGCCATATACGCGTACGCGCGTGTGCCGGTATTCTATTTGGTGTTTAACTTAAGTTATTGCCCCGAAGATTTCTCGCACCTAATCCCTGCAATCACTGTCCGGCGCTATTCTAAAACCCCTTTCGCCCCAGGGCTCCTCATAGCGCACTTCCACACCCTCCACCCTGGCCCACCGCGGTCCCTGCCGGCATAGGGACAAAAACTCCTCCACCCTCTCCTCCGGGCCTTCTATGACACCCTCTACGGTGCCGTCGTAACAGTTGCGCACCCAGCCGCTCAAGCCCAGGTTCTCTGCATGGCGGAGGGCAAAATAGCGGTATCCAACTCCCTGAACTCGGCCGCGGACGGAAAACCGGGCCCGCACCAGAGGCATAACCTCAACCGACACCTCCTTCCGCGACACGCTTTTTGGTTGATTATACCCTATAATTTGACCCAGGATCTTCCCCTCACCGCCATAAGGCCCGGGCGTGGGCCTTCTCCGACGATAGCCTAGGCGAGGGACTTAGCTGACCGTTGGAAGTCAAGGAGAGGGCCACGCCGCCGAGGACCAGAATCATGCCTATACCGTGATAAGGGTACAGGGGCTCCTTTAAGAATAGAGCAGCCAGGGCTATGGCAAAAAGGGGATTGAGGTTGTTAAAAATCCCCACGGTGCCGCTTCCTATACGATGCACCGCTTCGAAATTCAGGAGTACCGCCAGCCCCGAAACACTAACGCCCATGTACAGCAGGAACAGCCAGTCCGGCCAGGGGAGATGCCACCCTTGCCTAATTACCTCCCAAATTCCCCAGGGCAACAGCCAGAGAATGCCGAAAAACAGGGTGTACGCCGAAACTATAGTAGGCGGGTATCGCTCCATAAGCCTCTGGCCCAGGATGTTCCCCAGGGACACCACGACGACGTTGAGGAGCAGAAATGCGTCTGCCGCGGTGAAGGATACGGAGAACAATCGCTCCAAGGAACCCCGAGCGGCCACCACCAGAAGGCCCAGAAAGGCAATGACCACGCCTATCAGCTGGAGGAAAGTCGGCCTGTAACGCCAGAAAATCCCTAAGAGGACCAGGGTGACCGCCGGGAAGCTGGCAAAAATAATGGCCGCGTTAATCGCAGGGCTCAACCGGATGCCCCAGGCAAAGGTGGTGTATGCCAGGCCTATACTGACTAGCCCTTGGAGGGCCAGCCACCGGAGATCCTTGCCCTTGGGCCTTGGAAGCGGGCCCATGCGCCGCAGGAAGGGAGTTATTACTATTAAACCCAAAAGGGCCCGCACCGCGGATAAGGCAAAGGGCGGTACCTGGGTAGCTACAATTTTCCCGGCAACCGTATTGCCTCCGAAGAGAAGACAGGCAAGAATAACCTCCGCGTACCCGAGCTGCCGAAATCGTTTATCCTCGGGGTTCTCAAGGATCACCTTATCCGGGGAAGGCTTCACAATGAGTTCCCTCTCTCCGCCGAAACTAGGAGTTATTGTATATCTACTCTCCCTTCATTGCAACTACAAATTTGCCCCTACCCCGCCTGGCGGGCGAAGTAGGGGTAATAACTCTGGCCGAAGCGGCCGTACTCTGCCTCGAAAATAACTTCTCAGGGCCGGCATTGCTTTTGTTTCTATACCGGCCCGTTCTTTTCGTCTTTCTGCCGGTGCCCCACCGGCAGCATGAACGTCCGCCCTTTTTACTTCCTGGTCCTCCCGGGTATAAACCTCCCCTGCCCCTTCTCTCCCAGGAAGCGGCCCTGGTAGTACACGAGACGGCCCCGCAGGATGGTTGCGTCGGGATAGCCCCTCACCTTAAAGCCGGCAAAGGGGGTATAGCCGGCGGCCGAATGGAGGTTTTCGCCCTCCAGGGTTACCTCCCGGCGGGGATTAAACACGACCACGTCGGCATCACTTCCGGGTTGAAGGCATCCCTTGCGGGGATAAAGTCCGAAAAGCCGAGCAGGATTGCCAGCCAGGACCCGGACCATCTGAGGAAGGGTGAGCCATCCGTCCCGGACACCGTAGGAATAAATAAGAGGCAATAAGGTTTCCGTCCCCGGTATCCCCGCCGGCGTATTGAAGAAGGCCGTCCCCGCCGCCTTCTGGGCCGGGGTATAACTGCAGTGGTCGGTGGCCACTACCTGGAAGGTCTCCCGGGAAAGGGCTTCCCACAATCTGAAATTGTCCGTCCGCTTCCGCAAGGGGGGACACATGAGGCTCAAGGCCGCCCTCTCGGTTGCGTATTCTTCTTCGGTCAGCAACAGATAATGGGGACAGGTTTCTCCGTAGACTTCCAGTCCCTGGGCCCGGGCCGAGGCTATCAGACCGGCTGCCTCCCCGCTCGATACGTGTACGAAATAGGCGCGGGCCCCCAGGGAACGGGCCATTTCCACGATGCGGCCCACGGCCACAACTTCGGCCTCGGCCGGCCGGCTGCGCCCGTGGTAGCGGGGGGAAGTCAGACCTGCCTCGGTAAGCTCCCGGCGGGCGGCGGTAACTATGTCGTGGTCTTCGGCATGGACGGTGACCAGGGCTCCCACCTCCTCGGCCCTGAGCAGGCAGCGACCGATGGCTTCGTACGACATGCGCTGGTCATAAGTAGTAAAGACCTTGAAGCTTACCAACCCCTGCTCCACGGCTTCCTTTAAGGATTCCTTATCTTCTTCCTGTCCGGGGAAGAGCACGAGGTGAAGGGCCAGGTCGACGGCTATCTGACCCTGGGCTTCTGCCAGCCGCCTATCAATGGCTGCCCTCAGGGATTCCCCCGGGCCGCAAGGCTCGGCATAATCGATAACGGTGGTTACGCCTCCGCAGGCGGCCGACCGGGTGCCGGTGTAAAAATCGTCGGCCGTAAGGAGGTCCCCTATGGGCATTTGGTAATGGACATGGGCGTCGATAACGCCGGGCAAGACGTATTTGCCGGCAGCGTCCAGCACCTCGGCCCCTCCGGCTTTGAGTTCCGGGCCTACGGCGCTAATTTTTTCACCTTCGATAAGCAGGTCCCCTTTTTCTACCCTGTCTTCATGGACGAGCCAGCCGCCCTTAACGAGCAGGGTCACAGAGGCCACCCCCAACCCTAGATTAATCCCTGCAGAGCCCTTTCCAGCTGTTCCATATCCGGCGGCAAGCTCAAAGGGGCTCCGGCTGCTTTTATCGCCGTGGCCACGTCCTTTAATCCATTGCCGGTCACCAGGCAGACCACCTTTTCCTCCGGTCGGATAATTCCCTCGGCTACCGCCCTGGCCAGGCCGGCCAGCCCGGCCACACCGGCAGGCTCTCCGAAGACCCCGGCGGTGCGTCCCAATAGGCGCATGGCCTTGAGGATCTCCTCATCGCTCACGTTGATCATAGTGCCCCCCGACTCCCGGATGGCCCGCAGGGCCTTTTCGGGATTGCGCGGCACTCCCACAGCGATGCTGTCGGCTATAGTATTCTCCTCGGCCGGTCGTACCTTACCGCCTTCCCGGAAGGCCCTGGTAATAGGACAACAGCCTTCGGCCTGGACTCCCAGCATCCGGGGCAGGCGGTCTATCCAGCCCACCTGCCTAAGGTCCACCCACGCCTTCCAAGCACCCGCCAGGGTGCAACCGTCGCCTACCGACACTACCACCCAATCAGGCGCTTCCCATCCTAGCTGTTCCGCCACCTCCAAACAGACCGTCTTCTTACCCTCCACCAGGTACGGGTTAATGGCCGCGTTGCGGTTATACCAACCCCATCGTTTAATGGCCTGGGCGGACAGACGGAAGGCGTCTTCATAGGATCCCTGAACGCTCACCACGGTGGCGCCGAAAATGAGAAGCTGGGCCACTTTGCCCTGGGGCGCCCGGGCGGGCACGAAAATAAAAGCCTTAAGCCCGACGGAAGCAGCAGCGCCCGCCAGGGAAGAGGCAGCGTTCCCGGTGGAGGCGCAGGCCACCGAGGCCGCTCCTTCGGCCAGGGCCCGGGCCGCAGCAATAGCCGAAGCCCGGTCCTTCAGGGAAGCCGTGGGATTGACGCCGTCATCTTTAATGTACAAGTCTTTGAGGCCTATTTCTCGGGCCAGCCGCGGCACATAGTATAAGGGACTCCAGCCCACCCTTAGAGGGGGCAGGGGCCCTTCCTGGTTCACGGGCAGGAAGGGCCGGTAGCGCCACATGGAGTGCTCCCGGTTGCTCCGCAGGCCCTCGCGAGAAAGGACCTTTTTTATATAATCGTAATCGTAGTCGACGTCCAGAATGCCCTCTTTTTCTCCGCAGTGCTCGCAGGTATACAGGCCCGGCCGGGGCAGATAAGACTTACCGCAATTGATACAGTGTAACCCCACTACATTGGACATTCCAGCTATCTCCCCTTCTCACTTCTTGCTGTAGGGCGTGCCCTCCAGGGGTAGGGAAGTACGGAAACGGCCGTCGCGGCGGAAATAGGCACAGGCTACTGCAGGGGCCGTGGGAATGGTGGCCAGTTCGCCGATACCCTTGGCCCCAAAGGCGTACTGGGTTCCTCCTTTTTCCACCAAAATCGTTTCCATAGGCGGAACCTGGGGGAACCGGAAGAGTCCCAAGCGCCCCAACTGCTGGTACTTGGGTATACCGTCTTTGACGGGGAAATCCTCCGTAAGGGCATAGCCCAGGCCCATCACAATGCCGCCTTCGATCTGGCCTTCTATATTCAGGGGATTAACGGCCCGGCCTACATCGTAGGCGGCCACCACCTTGGACACTCGTCCTTCTTCGTCCAAAAGGACCACCTGAGTGGCGTAACCGTAGGCCACATGGGTAACGGGGTGTTCCTTTTGGGAGGCGATGGGATCGGTGGCCCCGTAAAACTCGCCCCTAAAGGTGCGCCCCTCCAGCTCTTCCAGGGCGTGTTCCTTGAGAGCCCTTGCCAATTCCTCCGCCGCCCGGCGGACGGCCTCGCCGGTAAACAGGCTCTGGCGGGAGGCAGTGGTAATCCCGGCATCCGGGGTACAGGCCGTATCCGCCAGGACCACTTCCATCTTTTCCGCCGGCAGGCCGGTGGCCTCGGCCACAATCTGGATAAGCACCGACTCGAGCCCCTGGCCGAGGCACGCGGCCCCTGAATAGATCTTCACCTTACCCTTTTCTATCACCAGGTTGGCCCGCCCCGTATCGCGGGTTCCCACTCCTAAGCCAACGTTTTTAAAACCACAGGCAATGCCCGCATAGGGGCTGCCCTCGAAGACTTCCTTCACGGCCAGAAGGGTTTCTTTGATACCCACATCTTCGCTGACTATCTGGCCGGTGCCCAGGGTGTCCCCCGGCTCCAGGGCATTGATCCACCGGATTTCCCAGGGAGACTTACCTACCCGCTGGGCCAAAAGATTCAACTGGCTTTCGCAGGCAAAGGCGGCCTGGGGCACACCGAAGCCGCGGAAGGCCCCGGCAGGAGGATTATTCGTGTACACGGCCCGACCGTAAATGTTAACGTGGGGAATACGGTAAGGTCCGGTAATGTGGTGGCAGGCCCGCTCCAGAACCTGGGCCCCTAAGGAAGCGTAGGCTCCGGTGTCGGCGGTAATTTCCGCCGTCATGGCCACCAGCCGCCCCTCTTCGTCACAACCGGTGGTAATCTTAATCTCCATGGCGTGTCGCTTGGGATGGACCAGGATGCTCTCCCGGCGCGTTAAAGTTATCTTTACCGGCCGTTTGGTGGCCCAGGCCAGGAGGGCCGCATGGTGTTGTACGCTTAAATCCTCTTTGCCCCCGAAGGCCCCGCCCACATACTGGTTTAGCACCCGCACTTTCTCGTGGGGAAGCCCCAGCAGGGAAGCCACCTGTTCCTGGATGTCGTATACGCCCTGGGTGCTGGTGTAAAT
The DNA here is from genome assembly GCA_003509545.1 of Peptococcaceae bacterium. Classification (GTDB taxonomy): domain Bacteria; phylum Bacillota; class DSM-521; order Neomoorellales; family Neomoorellaceae; genus UBA12545. The sequence goes on along the minus strand of DOLC01000049.1, from coordinate 9,888 downwards.
AGTGATGCCCTCGCCCTCGGGTACGGCCACGGCACTTTCCGGCTCCAGGAAGGCATGTTCGGTAAAGGGTGTCCGGTAGGTCTGGGATACCACATGGGCGCATGTCCGGAGGGCTTCCTCGGGATTCCCTTTGCGGATGCGGGTTTCGCTCAAAATGTTGCCCTTGGGGTGGAGGGACGGAGCGCCCGGCGCCAAGGCTTCGGCCGGATTGGTTACCGGCGGCAGCACCTCGTACTCGACTTTAATTCTCTCCACCGCCTTCCGGGCCGTTTCCCGGTCTTCGGCAGCCACCAGGGCGACGGCGTCCCCCACATACCGCACTTCTTCTCCTACCGCTATTAGCGCCGGCCAGTCCTTAAATATATGACCCTGGTAGCGCTCGCCCGGGATGTCGTCGGCGGTCAGGACGGCCACCACCCCCGGCATTTCCCGAACGGCGGTCGTATCCACCGACAATACCCGGGCCCGGGCATAGGGCGGGCGGAGGACGGCGCCGTAGAGCATGCCGGGGAACATGAGGTCATCCACAAAGGTGGCCTGGCCAAGGGTCTTGACCGGCGCATCGGGCCGGAAGAAGCGTCTCCGCATACCCGCCGCCTCCCCGCTCCCGGGCTGGACCTCCCCCCGGAAGGCCCTGGCGGCCAGCCGAACCGCCTGGACTATCTTCTGGTATCCGGTACAGCGGCAGAGATGGGCCCTGAAGGCCTGCTTGATCTCTTCCTCCGACGGCTCGTTATTGCGGTCCAGAAGGGCCTTGGCTTCCATGACCATACCCGGGGTGCAGAAGCCGCACTGGACCGCCCCGGCGGCCGTAAAGGCCCAGGCGTATATCTCCTTCTCCCGCAGGCTGAGGCCCTCTATAGTCCAAACCTCCTGCCCCGCCGCCTTGGCCGCCGCAATGCGGCAGGCCCTCACCGGTCGGCCGGCCATTATTACCGTGCAGGCTCCGCAAACTCCTTCGCCACACCCGTTCTTCGCGCCGGTCAGCCGCAGATGGTCGCGCAGAACATCCAGCAGCGTAGCCTCGGCCGGTACGTCTACCACCTTTGTCTCGCCGTTGACTTTCAGCTCCAGGCGCATCCTCGTCCCCCTCCTTCAAGGAATTTTACGCCCTAAAACGAACCGCCAACGTTCCTAGCGCATGGCCCTGATCTTCTCGTCGTACTCCTTTATCTTGGCATACTCGTCTTCCCAGAAGCTGGGGCTCCTCATGGAATCGAGATATTCTTTGCTGTAGCCGAAGGGGAGCCAGTCCTTTTCCTTCTGGGCGAAAAGCCTCTCCTTGGCCTCGGGCTTCCGGAAGTCGAAAATATGCTCTTCGTTGGCCCGCAGGAAAATATCCCGGTACCAGCGTTCCATCACAAAGTCGGTAATCTCCAGGGTGCGCCTCTCAAGGTCATCCAAAACAGAGCGGTAGCGGTCGAAACCGTCGGTGGCCACCGTCACCACGTTGTCGCCGGGGCCCAGACGCAGGAACTTGGCCATCTTTATCGCCCCTAAGACGTTGCAGATACCCGAGATGCCGAAGTGATCTTTAAGCATGAGGGCGACCTCTTCTTTGACACCCATCTTTACCAGGATCTCAGTGCCGTCCTGGATGATCTTCAGGCCCTTGACGCAGTCGTCGTCGTGGATGAGGACTACAAAGTCGGTGTTGAGGACGTTGTGTATTAGGGTGCACATTTTGTCCCCGATACCTTCAATGCGGTGCTGGCCGCGGCCGCCGGTAGCCAAGGTGGAGCACTCGTAGGGCTCGAGGGCGGCCACCTTGCACTCGGGGAAGACTTTCTTGATCTCGTCTCCTGCGCCGATGGTTCCGGCCGAGCCCGGGGCGGAAACAAAACAGGCGATCCGTTCGTTTCCTACTCCCTTTACAGCTTCAATGGCCGAGTTGCCCGTAACATACCGGTGGAAACGGTAGTTGGGCAGGAGCTCGAACTGGGCCAAAGGGAAGTTCTTGGGGTCCTTTTTGAGTTCATAGGTGCGCTGCAAAGTCAGGATCACGTCGGACTCCGTACCCGGGGTCAAGTCCAGCTCCCCGCCGTACTTGCGAATGCGTTCATAACGCTCATTGCTCATGCTGTCCGGCATGATGACAATGGCCCGGTAGCCCATGAGGCGGCAGATGTAGGCCACACCTATGCCGAAGTTGCCGGTGGACGGTCCCAAGATGGTATGCTCTCCCGGGCGAATAGCGCCGTCTACACAGCCTTCAATCAGGGTGGCGTAGGCCGGCCCCACCTTGTGGGAACCCGAGGGGAAGTAGCGCCCCAAGAGTACTACGATGTTGGCGTCTACCCCGGTCAGCTCCGGCGGCAGCACCATTTTCCGCACCTGATTGTTCTCGTCCTTCCAGGTGATGTTGAAAAGATTGATGGGATCCAGCTCATCTTCCTTAAGGGCCTTTATGGCCCTCTGCCGCACGGCCGGGTCGATCTTCTCCGGGTAAAGCATCTCCTCGTAAGTCGGCCCGAAGGGTATTTTACCTACCACTATGCATCCCTCCACTTATTTTGTTAAGTATAATATCAACGTAGCCAAAAAACTTTAACTCTCATTTACGTAGTAATTCGACGAAGAAGAAATAATCCCTCCTTGATTTATGAAAAAGTTATTGATTAAGGGGCCGAAACGGCAAAAAATTAAGGACGGAGAAATGGCCGTCCTTTCACCCGGGCTCAGCAGTCTGGTGACTTCGGTGGGCTAACCTTAAGAGAGGCACTGCCCCGATTGCCCGCGACGGGCCGCCCTGGGAGACAGTACCCCAGGCGGCCCCGGCAGCCTGATTCCTGTCGGCCACACCGCCGGTAGGCCAAAGGAGCTTTAGAAGTTAACCGCCACCCCTCCTATCCCGGCTTTGGTGGGCTATGCGGGCCGCCGCCGCGGCGGCTATGGCGGCTACCAGATCGTCCAGAAAGGTGTTGACCCTTTCGCCCTTCTCTTGGTTTATTTTTCCCAATATACCGGGTTTGACTTTGTCAAGGTAGCCGAAGTTCGTCAGGCCTATGGAGCCGTAAATATTCACAATGCTCAAGGCCAGTACTTCATCGATACCGTAAAGGCCGTCGTCACTGCACAACATCTCGGACAGCGGCTCCTCGAAAAGGCCCTTTTCGGCCATCTCGTCCAGGGAAAGACCTGTAAAAACGGCATTTTGCACTTCCCGTTTTTCCAGTACCCTTTCCACACTTTCCCGGCAATATTCAATGGTAAGGCCGGGGACATATTTTTTCTGTATAGTGTAAACGAGGGAGGCTATATCCTCCAAATCGACGCCCCTCCGCTGTAACCACTCAATGGTCAAATATTTCAAATTCAGGTTCAGCGCATACGGTTCCTTCTGCGTCGCCCTAGCCAAACCCATCTTCTTCGACCCCCTTTCGCCCGATAAGTAGATTATAACATAAAAGCAAGCTGTTGACCTCCTCGAGGTACTGCTCCTTTGGGGCCCGCACTCCTCCTCTGACGAAGACAATCAGTTGCGCCGCGGAAGCCAAGGGGCGCCGGTAAGAATAAAGCCTGAAAAAATCAAGAGTCTACAGGCACAGGAACCCCAGGGATTGACCCGCAAATTATTTCGGGGGCGGCCGCCCAAAAAAATTGCCCCTGGCGACAGCGACCCAGGGGACTGACAAAGGGCAAGCCGGGTAATCTGAAGTCTACGGTAGTGACCTGGTTAGATCTGAACCAGCCGCTTCGTATGCTCGGCTACCTCTGCCGGCTCTTTTTGCAACCGGGCCACCCCGCTCTCCATGGCTGCGTTGGCCACGGCTGCGGCCACCGCCGGAGCCACCCGGGCGTCGAAGACATCGGTTATGATGTAGTCGGGTTGCAGGTCCTTTTCATCTATGAGCCCTGCTATAGCATAAGCGGCGGCTATTTTCATGTCCTCATTTATGTCCCTGGCTCTTACATCCAGCGCCCCCCGTAATACCCCGGGGAAGGCCAGCACGTTGTTGATCTGATTGGGAAAGTCTGACCGGCCGGTACCCACGACCTTCGCTCCGGCGGCCTTGGCCTCCTCAGGGTATATTTCGGGTACGGGATTGGCCATGGCTAATACGATAGCATTTTCGGCCATACTCCTGACCATTTCCTGGTTTACCGCACCGGCGGCGGAAAGACCCACAAAGGCATCGGCGCCCTTCATGGCTTCCACCAGGCTCTCAGCCTTCTCGCGATTGGTCTGGAGCGCTATTTCCTCCTTATAAGGGTTCATACCCTCCTGTCGCCCCGCGTAGATGGCTCCCTTCCGATCGCAAAGGATAATTTCTCTTATTCCCAGACTGAGTAAGAGTTTGGTGGTAGCAATACCTGCCGCACCCGCGCCGTTGATTACTATTTTGAGTTCCTTTAACTCTTTCCCCACTACCTTGGCGGCGTTAATAAGGGCTGCGGCAACCACGATGGCAGTTCCATGTTGATCGTCATGGAAGATGGGGATATCGGTCTCTCTCTTCAGCCGCTCCTCTATGGCAAAGCAGCGGGGTGCTGATATGTCTTCCAGGTTAACCCCGCCCAGGCCGGGGGCCAGAAGTTTTACGGTTGCGACGATCTGGTCCACATCCTTGGTGGCCAGGCAAACGGGTATGGCATCCACTCCTCCGAAGGTCTTGAACAGTACACATTTGCCCTCCATCACCGGCAGGGCGGCCTCCGGGCCGATATCACCAAGGCCCAGCACTGCCGACCCGTCGGTTACCACGGCGACCAGATTACCGCGGGAAGTGTATTCCCAAACGAGGTCGGGGTCGCGGTGTATTTCCTTGCATGGCTCGGCCACACCCGGAGTATAAGCCAGGCTCAAATCTTCGCGACTTTGCACGCGCACCTTGCTCATGAGGGCTATTTTCCCTTGATTCTCACGGTGTAAGGCTAGGGCTCTGGCTCTGATGTCCATTTCTCGTTTACCCCCTTACTCTATTTGGAATACCGGGCCTTGCCCATAAGGTAGGCGTTTTGGCCCCGGCTGTCAATACCTACTATGAGGGGAAAGTCCTCCACCTCGAGGCGGTAAATGGCCTCGGGGCCCAGTTCCTCGTAGGCCACTATCTCGGCCTTTTTGATCCTTTGGGCCAACAGGGCTCCCGCTCCACCCAGGGCCAAAAAATACACGGCACCCTTCTCCTTTATAGCCTCTACCACTTCGGGGCTCCTGTTTCCCTTGCCGATCATTCCCTTAAGCCCCAGCTGCCGTATCAAAAGGGGGGTATAAGGGTCCATGCGGCCGCTGGTGGTAGGACCGGCAGAGCCGATCACTTTTCCCGGCTTGGGGGGGCATGGGCCTACGTAGTAAATGATCTGCCCCTCCAAATCAACCGGCAATTTTCCCCCTGCCCGGTAAGTTTCCACCAACTTCTTATGGGCAGCGTCCCTCGCGGTGAAAATGACCCCGCTTAACCTCACCTGCTCACCGGCCTCGAGCTTCCCAATAATGTCCGAACTAAGGGGTGTGGTAAGCCGCGTCATAGTCATCACCTCCCCTACAAAAATGCTTCCGCATGGCGTGTTGCATGGCACTGGATGTTTACGGCTACCGGTAAACTGGTTATATGGGTGGGATAGGTCTCTATATGCACGTCAAGAGCCGTTATGCGCCCCCCAAGGCCCTGGGGCCCTATGCCCGTGCTGTTTATGCGCTCTAAAATTTCTGTTTCCAGTTCTGCTATATGCGCCTCAGGATGCCTCTGGCCTAAAGGCCGCAGAAGGGCTTTTTTAGCCAAAATGGCCGCCATTTCAAAGTTCCCGCCGAGACCGACGCCCACTGTTATCGGCGGACAGGGATTGGCTCCTGCAGCCTCCACTACTTCTAAAACGTACCGTATAACACCCTCCCTCCCGTCGGCGGGCCTTAGCATTTTTAACCCGGAGCAGTTCTCCGATCCCCCGCCTTTAGGAGCTACCGTGATTCTAAGGTTGGAACCTGGGACGATGTCCACGTGAATTACGGCCGGTGTATTGTCACCGGTGTTCCGGCGGATTAAGGGATCGTTTACTACGGATTTCCGTAAGTACCCCTTGACATACCCACGCCGTATCCCTTCGTTTATTGCGTCGTACAGACTTCCTCCCTCTATGTGCACCTCCTGACCCAGCTCTACGAAAACTACCGCCATACCCGTATCCTGGCAGATGGCCTCGCCGGTAGAGGCGGCCAGTCTAGCATTTTCCTGAAGCAACTTCAAGATATCTTTGCCCAACGGGGATTCTTCTCGTGATATGGCCTCCTCCACCGCCTCCCACCAGTCACCATGCAGGGTAGTACAGGCTTCAACACAGAGCCGCTCGACGGCATTGATTATGTCCCGGACGCGAATATTCCTCATCTTTTTCCTTCACTCCTTTTCACCGTGGGCTCCGGCGCCTTGGGTATGCCGGGCAAGGGTGTCACCCCACAGCGAGGGTCCACCAGCCTGGCCCGTTCCTTCTTCTTGCCGAAAACGGCTTCCCGCTTCATAAGCTGGATGGCTAGGGCGGGGTCTACCCCCTTAGGGCAAACTTCGGCGCAGGCCCCTGCCATGTGGCAGCGCCATAGGCCGTGTAGAGTATCTACAACGGCAATACGCTCGGCATCACCCCCGTCCCGGGTGTCTGAATTATAGCGGAAGGCCTGGGCCAGCGCCTGGGGTCCTATGAATTCATTGTCCGTAGCCATGGTAGGACATGCCGCCAGGCACAGGCCACATTTCAAACAGTACGCGAACTGTAGGTACTTTTCAAGCTCCGCGGGCGATTGCACGTACTCCTTTGTCGGCCGGTCGAGTTCCTCGAGTTCATAAGGAATGATCCAGGGCCTCACCCTCTGGTGCTTCTCGAAGAGGGGCGAGAGGTCGACTACCAGATCTTTGATTATTTCATAGTTAGGTAACGGCCTTACCTCTATGGTGTCGGTTGCCAAAGATGTGGCCTGGGTTTCGCATGCCAGCCTTGGCAGGCCGTTGATGTACATGGCACAGGAGCCGCATATTCCCATCCGGCAGGAAGCCCGGAAGCTCAGAGTGGCGTCCAATCGTTCTTTAATGTAAAATAGGCAATCTAGAATACTCATACCCTGCTCCACGGGTACTTCATAGGTTTGGAAATAAGGCCTACTGTCTTTTTCAGGGTCATACCGCTGTATTCTAAAATTAGCCAATTACACTCCCCCCATGAGGCTGGATTTGATAACCACATAGGTCCCCCAGGTGAAAGCAATAAATCCAACAGCTACTACGGCCCAGGTAAGGAGTCGCTGCCCGGTCGGACTCACAACTTCACTGAGGACCGAGCGGAGACCATATAGCCCATGATAGAGACCGAAGGCCAGGAGCAGGATGTAGGCCAACACCCAGCCCCCGCTTCTTCCCCTGGCCATCACCGCCTGATAGTGTAGGGGATCTGCATTCACCACCCCCAGGTAAGCCAGCAAGGTATCCAGGTGCATGATAGAGAGATGGATTCCCAGGAGGACGACCAAACATACTGCAGCCCCTAGGGATAGTATCCAGTAGCGTGACTCCCGCAAGGATATCCCCTCCTACAGGATGAAGAAGTCCACGCCGCTTATAAGCAGCAACACGGCGATTATAATCATTACTACAATCATCAGACGACGTTGTTTCCTTACCGAGGAGACATAAGGGTATTCCTGGCGCCCGGGCGTCCCGATGCACATCCCCAGTTCCGTAATGATAAGGCGCAATCCGTTGGCGGCATGGAATATGGCTCCCGCCATGAGAACATACTCGCCCAGCTTGAAGGCCGGGCCCGAAAGGAGGGACATGGTCTGTTCCCAGGCGGCACCACCGTATATCCTGGCCGAGGTTACGCCAATATGCAGGAGAAGATAAAAAATTAAGCCCAACCCGCTTATACGGTGCAGGAAGTAAAGGTAACGCTCTAAGCCATAGTTCCCCGCATAAATCCAGCCTCTTATCCCCAGCCGGTTATTATACCGCCGCACTGTGCTCACCTCCTGTAACGGGTGTCCCCCTTAATATTTTCTTTCCGTAGGCTCCCAGATGGTTATGTTCACCGGAATGTACTCCAGTTTTGGCCCGGAAGGCGTGTAGTAGGCCAGGGTATGCTTAAGCCAGTTCTTATCATCCCTCTGGGGGAAGTCTCGCCTGGCATGGCCGCCGCGCGATTCTTCCCGGGCGAGGGCCCCGGCGGTTATCACCTCGGCCAGCTCCAGCATATTCTCCAGTTCTAGGTACGACACCAGATCTGTGTTATATATCCGGCTGCGATCCTTTAGCCCGCACCTGTGGAAGCGCTCTTGCAGTTCCTTTATCCGCTTTAAGGCCTTGGCCAAGCCCTCCCCGGTCCGGAACACTCCTACGTTGGCATCCATAACTTCCCGCAATTCGCGCCTTATGGTGTAAAGGTTTTCGTCCCCTTGACGATTGAGTATTTTCTCCATTACCCTGCTTTCCTCTTCGCGGGCCTTCTCCATCGGTAGCTCCAGGAACTGTCGTTCTTTCAGGGCATATTGGGCCGCCTTCTTGCCGGTTATGGCTCCCCAGACCAGACACTCGGCGGTAGAATTCGTCCCTAGCCGGTTAGCACCGTGTAGGGATACACACGCCACTTCTCCCGCCGCCCAAATACCGGGAACGGGGGTCGCGCCCTCTATATCGACATGGATGCCGCCCATGGAGTAATGGGCCACAGGGCGTACAGGAATCGGCCGCTCTATGGGGTCGAGCCCCGCAAACTTTATGGCCACTTCTCTTATCAGGGGCAACCTTTCATTTATCTTATGCCGTCCCAAATGCCTCAAATCTAAGTGGACGTAGTCCAAACCCTGGGGTCCCTGGAATCCCCGCCCTGCTTCTATCTCCAACATCTCCGAGCGGGACACAATATCCCTTGGGGCCAGTTCCATCATCTTTTCGGCATATTTCTTCATAAACCGTTCGCCCAGATTGTTGACTAAATAACCTCCCTCTCCCCGGGCGGCCTCGGTAATGAGAATTCCCGAAGGCACGAGGCCCGTAGGATGAAATTGTACAAATTCCATATCCTTTAACGGCAGTCCCGCCCGATAGGCTATGGCCATGCCGTCACCGGTTACCGTGTGGGAGTAAGTAGTAAAGCCGTATATGCGGCAGGCTCCTCCCGTAGCAATAATCAGGGCTTTGGACCGGAACACCAGAAACTCTCCGCTCTTGAGGTCTACGGCCGTGAAGCCGCGGTATTGACCTTCTTCGAGCAACAATGAAGTGGCCATATATTCTTCGTACCTAGTCACCCGAGGATACTTAAGCAGGGTATCGTATAGCGTATGCACCTCGAAGAAGCCCGTCTTGTCGGCAGCGAACACGGCCCGCGGAAAGCTGTGGCCTCCGAAGGGGCGCTGGGCGATCCTCCCGTCCTCTCTCCTCGCCCAGGGTATACCCCAGTGTTCAAGCTGCAATATTTCTTGAGGGATTGTTCTGACAAAAAGCTCCACCGCATCCTGATCGGCTAAGAAATCGCTACCCTTCACGGTGTCCCAGGCGTGGAGTTCCAGGCTATCTCCTTCTTCCGGCCTTATAGCCGCCGCCGTACCACCCTCCGCGCAGACCGAATGGGGTCGTACGAGCTGGGTCTTGGCCATTATTGCTATGTCGAGTTCACCTCGGCTCACCCTGGCCGCCTCAATGGCTGCCCTGAGCCCGGCAAGACCCGCTCCAAGGATGATGAGGTCGTGGGCCACAATTTTCATACGATATAATAGTAACCTCCTTTTACCCAAGCTTAAGCCATCTCTTTCGGCCAGTTGCTGCAAATAAAAAACCTGGCATAAAGGACCGTAAACCGGGCCGATCCTCTACGCCAGGCTTTACCTGTTTTCCTGAGGATAAAGCCTATTTATCCTCTCACAAGTAAAGTGGCTTCTTTATTAATACTACAGCGTCAACTGCC
>DOLC01000116.1 GCA_003509545.1 Peptococcaceae bacterium | reverse complement strand
AAAAATAAAGGGGAAGTGAACTAAGTGGAGGCGCGGGAACTTCTCCTCGGTATAGACGTGGGTGGCGGAGGCGTCAAGGTAGGAGCCTTTAACCTTGACGGCCGGCTCATGGCCCTGGCTACGGAGCCCCTGGAACTGTCCTTCCCCGGCCCGGGGTGGGCCGAATCCCACCCCAGGGACTGGCTGGAAAAAATACGAATCTGCATGGACAGAATAAAGGAGAAAATCCGCGACCGCGAAGTCGTAGGCATAGGTCTAAGCAACATGTGCCCTTCCCTGGTGGCCCTAAATGACGCCGGTGAGCCCCTGCGTCCCGCCATCCTCTACCTGGATACCCGGTCCTGGCAGGAAGCTTCTGCCATTCAAGAACGCAGGCCCCTGGAGTGGTTTCTCCAAGAGAGCGGGAACAGGGTGGCGGCAGGTACCATATCCGGTACCAGTATTCGCTGGCTGAAGGAGCACGAGCCGGAAGTTTACCGGTCAACCAGGTTCTTCGGGCACGCCAACACCTACCTGGCCGGGGTGCTGACGGGAAGGTTCGGCATGGATTATTCCAACGCTTCCCTCACCGGCCTCTTCGACCAGCGAACAATCCTGAAGTGGTCCCCGGCCCTTTGTGAAGCCTATGAAGTAGAAATGAACAAGTTGCCCGAACTCATACCCTCCCACCAGAGGGTGGGCCGGCTGGATGAGAAGGGTGCCAGGCTCCTGGGACTGCCCGCGGGTATACCGGTGGCCATGGGAGGAGCCGACAGCGCCTGCTCGGCCTTTGCGGCGGGAGTTACAGAAGAAGGAGACGTCTTTGAGACTTCAGGCACTTCGGACGTCCTGGCTGTATGTTTTGCCAAGCCCCTTTTTGAAGCGCGGTTTCTCAACCGGTGCCATGTAGTTCCCCAGAGGTGGCTGGGCATGGGGGCCATGGTGGCGGTAGGGGCGGCCTTCCGTTGGGCAAGGGATGTCCTGGGTTCCACGGAAAAGCACGTGGCCGAATTGAGCGGTCTGGATGCTTACGATGTGCTGTGCGCGGAAGCCGCCCGGTCCCGGCCCGGGGCCCGAGGGGTAGTATTCTTGCCCTATATGTCGGGCGAGAGAAGCCCCATCTGGGACCCTCATGCCAGGGGAATATTTTTCGGCCTGCACCTTAAGACCACCAAGAACGACCTCATCCGGGCGGTTCTCGAAGGCGGGAGCTACGGTTTAAAGGCCAACTTGGAAGTGGCGGAAGAACTCCTGGGGAAGGAGGTGAAAACCATTGCGGTGGTGGGGAAGGGGGGCAAGAACGATTTTTGGGCCCAGCTGAGGGCGGATATCACCGGCAAGGAGATAAGGGTGTTGGAATTCCACGAGACGGCCGTCCTTGGTGCCGCCATGCTGGGAGGGCTGGCCGCCGGCGTGTATGGTGACTATAAAGACGCCCTGCGGGCCGCGGTAAAGGGGTATAAATCATATTTTCCTAATTGCCAGTATAAGGATATATATAGAGCCACTTATAAGTTATATAAAAGTTTATATCCGCGCCTAAAAGACTGTTTTTGGGAGTTGAAGGAAATTGAGGCGCAGTACTACTAGTCAGAAGCCACGGGGATTGATCCTGGCTCGGGGGATAGCCCTGGCGGGCTTTGCCGGTTTAGCCCTGAGCACCTTCATGGAGGGGAACTACTTTCTGGCCTCCCTTTTCACCTTGCTGTCGCTGTACTACCTGAATAAACTCCTCCGGCACCGCGATGACGGACCTGTGCCGAAGACCGAGGCGCTGGCCTCAAAGGGCAACCTCGATCCCGCCGCCGCCAGGGCCGAGCTGGCCGAGATGCTCGCCTACTACCGCCGCCTGGAAAAGGGATGGAAGAACATCGCCATCGCCGGCTGGGTGGTAACCGGGCTAATGGTTGGGTTTTTCCGGACTCCTTTTATCCTGATCATCTTCGTCTTGGTTGGATATGCTACTTACGCTTTTTTGAGGTGCCGGAAGGCGGTTAGCCTTATCGAAGGAACGGTGGGCCGGGCCGGACAAACGTAGCGGGTCTCTCACCGCAAAAGGGCGTTTATAGGCGGGAATCGGTGGCCGGGGCCGGCGGGTGGACCCAAGGCCTTGAGGGGCCGGCAGGAAAGAGAATTCCGGGAAGGGGGTGGTTTGTGACGTGTGACGTATGGGAGCGAAGGAGGTGACGAAAGCGGCGTAGGGGGTCCGGGTCAAATCGGTGGTCACGTAATCCTTGAGCGTCTGATTTAAATCGAAAAACGAAAAACCCTAAAACTTGGGAGGTGTGTGAATTTGGCCAATAGCCTGTTTAAGTATCCGGAGCCGGACCCGAGGCTCAACATGGGCTGGAAGGGGCTGCTGGCCTTTCTGGGACCCGGCTTCATCCTGGCTTCGGCGACGGTAGGGAGCGGCGAGGTCTTTTTCGCTCCCCGGGGAGGGGCCCTCTTCGGCTACGCCGTGCTGTGGTGCCTTCTGGCCGGCGCGCTGTCCAAGGGGTTTATGGCCATTAGCGGTACCCGGTATGTCGTTTTAACCGGTGAGCACCCCATGACGCGCTGGGGGCAGATCTTTCCCGGACCCAAGAACTGGTTTCCCATTATGATGGGTATACTGACCATAATATGTTTCCCCTCTTGGGTGGGCGGCCTGTCCAACCTCCTGGGGGACGTCACTACCAAATGGACCGGTGTCCTGGATATCAAATGGTGGGCCACAATATACATCCTCGGCACGTTAGTTGTTGCAGTTATAGGGAGCTACAACTGGGTGGAAAAGGCCCAGACGACCATTGTAGTCACCATGGTAGTAGCCTTTCTGGTAGGGGTTTTTGCGGCCAGGCCGGATTGGATCCAGGCCTTCCTGGGAATTTTTCCCACCATCCCCTCCGGATATGAACCGTGGGTTATTGAGAAATATGCCGACGTGGCCAACCGCAAGCTATGGGTGGAACTGGTGGGGTACGTGGGAGCCATCGGCGGAGGCACTTATGACTACATCGGATATGTGGGACTCTACCGCAATAAGGGCTGGGGAGCGTTGGGGCTGCCTAATCTGGCGGAAATCCAGGAGAAACTCTTGGCCGCCGATCCCAACGCTAAGTTTGCCCTGCCCGTGGAAGAGGAAGAATTGAATAAGGCCCGGGCCTGGCTCAAGGCGCCGGCCACGGACGTTGTGGTGAGCTTCGGAGCCCTGCTGGTAATTACCGCTGCGGTCACCATTCTGGGCGCCACCCTCCTCCATCCGAGGCAGCTCGTGCCGGCGGGTACCCAGCTCATGGAACACCAGGCGTTATTCCTGACCCAGCTCCATCCCTCCCTCCTATACCTGTACTACCTAGGTATATGGTGCGCTCTGTGGGGGACCCTTTACAGCGTTTTCGAGCTGTACCCGGCCACCACTTATGAATCCTTTGCCCCGGCCTTCAAAGTTATCCGGGAGGCCGGCAAAGACGGCATAGCCAAATGGGTTTGGGCTTACATGGTGCTGGCCGGCCTGGCCTACAACTGGTTGGGTCTGACCTTCACCACCATGGTAACCTATGCTACCATGATAGGCGGTAGCCTGACCTGCGGCATCTGGTGCCTGGCCCAAGTATGGACGGAGAGGAAGGTTCTTCCCAAAGAATACCACATGGGTCCCGTCCTCACCGCTTGCGTTATCCTTTCCGGCCTGTTCCTCTTGGGAATGGCAGCAATTTCCATCATGCAGCAGTTTGGCATAATTAAGTAAACCGGTGGGCAGAAGTCGCGGTAAGAGGGTAAGAGGGAGTTAATGTCCACGGCCCGCTTAAGCCGCGACATTAACTCCCTCCCTTCATGTTTCATCCGGGATGGGAGGTTGAAAAATGCGCATAGAAGGATTGGAAAATGTAGTTTTGCCCAGGATGTACCGCATCAAGCAGAAGTTCCCCGATTTGGTCCTGGGGGATATCCCAGGGAAGATCCGGGAGGAGATGGCCCGGACGCGGATCCGGGAAAGGGTGGCCGGCGGCAAGAGGGTGGCCGTAGCCGTGGGGAGCCGCGGGATTAACAACATCGCCCTTATAGTCAAGACCGTGGTAGAAGAGATAAAGAGATACGGGGGCAGGCCCTTCATAGTCCCGGCCATGGGCAGTCACGGGGGGGCTACGGCCGAAGGTCAAAGGGAGGTGCTGGAGAGCTACGGCATTACAGAAGAATATGCGGGCGCGCCGATAATTTCCTCCATGGAAGTAGTTTCCCTGGGCAGGACAGACAAGGGCGTAGAAGTGTTCATGGACAAAGAGGCCTATGGTGCCGACGCCATCATAGCCATTAACCGGATAAAGCTGCACACCGACTTCCGCGGCGACATCGAGAGCGGGGTGGTGAAGCTTTTAGCCATAGGCTTGGGTAAGCACAAAGGAGCGGCCAACATACACCGCTACGGGGCATGGGGCTTGAGAGAACATATAACCGAAGTGGCCAGGGTAATGATAGAAAAGGCTCCGGTAGCCTTAGGTGTAGGCATAGTAGAAGATGCTTATGACCACACGGCCATAATAGAAGCCATGGAACCCCAAGAGATAGAAGAAAGGGAGAAGAGGCTACTTAGTAAACAGCGGGAACTGATGCCTTCTTTACCTCTGGACAAAATAGACGTGCTCATAGTGGAAGAGATGGGGAAAAACGTGAGCGGCTGCGGCATGGATACCAACGTGATAGGGAGGATCAAGATTAAGGGGGTGCCGGACCCCGAAAGACCGGATATAGAGGTGGTGGTAGTGCTGGACCTTACCGAAGAGAGCCACGGCAATGCCGTAGGTATAGGGTTGGCGGATCTTACCACCCGGAGGTTGGTAAACAAGATAGATTTTGAGCAGATGTATGCCAATTGTATAACTTCCACCTTCCCGGAGAGGGGCAAAATACCGGTTACTTTAGAGACAGATGAACTGGCTATAAAAACGGCCTTCCTGTGGATAGGACCGGTAGACAGTCAGGAAGCCAAAGTTATCCGGATAAAGAATACCTTGGAACTGAGCGATATGTACGTTTCCGAGGCTTGCCTTAGAGAACTAAAGGGGCGTTCTGACATAGAAGTCCTGGAAGGCCCCGTAGAAATACAATTTGACGGCGAGGGGAAACTCCTTTAAAGGAAACAAGGGAGTGCTCCGTGGAAAGGAATAGCATCGGTGTTACTGGGGGCAGGTAAAGTTGCAGACTGAAGGATTGGGGTTACACGGGAAATCCAATGGGGCTTTAAAAGGTCAGGCAGCAGCTGAATCTTTGGCAGATGATAGATTTGGGGAGGAGGAAGTTCTGTGGACCTCAAAGAACAATTAGTTGAAGTATGCCATCAACTATACCAGCGTAAGCTAGTAAGCAGTACAGGTGGAAACGTGAGTGTAAGGACTGAAAGGGGACTCTATATCACCCCTACTGGCTACTCTCTGGGGGAAGTAACCAAAGAGGACATAGTAGAGATTACGCTAGATGGAGAGATTTTAAATGGGGGTCAACCCTCTAAAGAATGGCGCTTCCATAGTAGCATCTTAAAGCTCCGCGACGATGTCCATGCCGTAATCCACGCCCACCCCGCCTACACTGTGGCAGTATCTTGCCGGAAAGACTTAAACTTTGCCGACGCCATGCCTAGACTTACGCCAGGCTACATCGCCAGAGTAGGGAAGCTCCCAGCGGTTCCTTATGCTCCACCGGGGAGCGAAGAGCTCGCCCAGAACGTCCTGGAAGTACTGCGCCACCACCATGCCGTGCTCATGCAGAACCACGGTGTTACGGTGATAGCTAAAGATTTAAGGCACGCCTTTATCATCTTAGAAGAAATCGAAGAGAACGCCCACATATACCTCTTACTAGGCCAAGACTACCACGCCCTAAGTTAAAACTGAGCTTATTCGAGGGGAGAGACGGCCTATGAAAGCCCTTTACTTCTTAAGCCCCGGCCAGCTTGAGCTTAAAGAAGTAGAGAAGCCCCAGGCCGGGCCGGGAGAAATAATAATTAAGGTAGCCTATGCTGGCGTGTGCGGCACCGACGTAAAAATTTACCGGGGCACCAAAGTTATCCCGGCGCCGCGCATAATCGGCCATGAATTCTCAGGGACAATAGCCGAAGTGGGGGAGGAAGTAGAAGGATGGAAACCCGGCGATCGGGTCACTGTCTACCCGGTTATACCCTGCGGTACATGTTATGCTTGCCAGAGCGGCCGGCCCAACATATGTCTTAACCGCACCACTATCGGTTATGAACTGGACGGCGCCTTTGCTGAATACGTAAAAGTACCGCGGGAAGCCGTTTCAAAAGGGCACGTGATACCCTTGCCAGCAGAAATCTCCTTGGAAGAAGCGGCGGCCGCCGAGCCAGTAGCCGCTGCCTTCCACGGGGTCCAGCGGTCCCGGCTATCTCCCGGGCAGGATGTTTGCATTATGGGCGCGGGCCCCATAGGCCTCTATCACGTGCAGTTAGCCCTCTGGCGCGGCGCCAGGCGGGTCATTGTTTCAGAGCCCCAGGAGGAAAGAAGGAATCTCGCCTTAAGGTTCGGCGCTACGGTAGCGGTGGCGCCCGAGGAAGTAAAGTCGGCGGTGCGGGAAGTCACCGACGGACCGGGAGTCGACGTAGTATTCATCGATGTGGGAATACCGGCCATAATCAGGGAAGCCGTAAGCCTCGCCAAGAAAGGCGGGACGTGTGTGCTCTTTGCCGGCTGCCCGGCGGGGAGCACGGCCGAGATAGATCCCAATGAAATCCACTACCGGGAAGTAGACCTCATAGGTTCTTCGGCCTCCACGCCCGGGAATTTAGCCGCGGTCTTAAGGCTGGCAGCCCGGAATTTCATTGATATAAAGAGCACTATAGGGCACATTCTAGACTTAGAAGACTGGGCCCGGGCCTTCCAGATGAAACAGGATTATGCCGGCCTGAAAACCCTCCTAAAGCCTTAACCTTACGTAACGCGGTATGCTCCCCTTTAGTTCCCTAGCCTACAGAAAGGGGAATGCCGAAGTAATATAAGGAAGAAAAGGAAGAACACTCCATGAAAAGATACCTTCTGGGCGTAGATGTCGGCGGGTCGGGATGCAAAGTGTGCCTTTATGATCGGGAAGGCCGCCCTGTGGCGACCAGTTACCGGGAAACCCCCCTGGCCTTGCGGGGCGGCGGTCTGGTGGAAGGGGACCCTGGGGGATGGTGGGAAAGCTGCCTTGCGGGGATAAAGGAAGTCTTGGGCCGTTGTTCCGGTGAGGTGGCGGGCATAGGAGTAAGCGGTACCAATGCCACCCTGGTGGTGGACCAAAGGGGGGAACCCCTGTACCCCGCCATTATGCAATTGGACCTCCGGTCCATTAAAATGGCCGAAGAAATAGAGCAGAGAATAGGCTTCACCAAAATGTTCGAAATCACCGGCAACCGCATAGCGCCCGGGACCTTTTCCCTGCCTGCTATATTGTGGATGAAGAGAAATATACCGGCTTTAAAGGTTGAGAAGCACACCTTCCTAGTACCCACAGGGTTTATTGTATTTAAGCTGACCGGCCGCCGCACCGTGGATTATTCCCGGGCGGCCACCATGCTGCTGTTCGATTACCGCCAAAAGCGCTGGGACGCCCAAGTTATGGGCGAGCTGGGGATAGGCCTGGAGGAGCTGCCCGAAATCCATCCTCCTTGGGAGGTGGTGGGCGGGGTACGGCCGGAAGTAGCCGAGCGGACGGGACTGAAGGCGGGTACCCCGGTAGTGGCGGGTTGCATGGACACCGTCGCCGCCATGTTGGGAGCGGGTATCGCCGCCAAAGCCCAAACCCTTATAACCCTGGGCACCGTAGGGAGGGTATCCGCGGTCACCGACGAAGGTAAGTGGAGGCCCGAGTTCTTGAACTGCCACCACGGCGTAGAGGACAAATGGGTGAGCATTGCCCTCATCAACACTGCGGGAGCTTGCCTGCGCTGGTACCGGGACCTGGTGGGCGGAGATTACGGCGCTTTAAACAAAGAAGCGGCCTCAGTAGAAGCGGGTCGGGAGGGCCTAATCTTTCTCCCTTACCTGGGTGGTGAGAAATCTCCCATCTGGGATGCCCGGGCCAGGGGTATTTTCTTCGGCCTGAGGCTGCACCATACCCGGGCCCACCTCTACCGGGCGGTGCTGGAAGGTATCTCCATGGCCATAAGGCACAACTTGGAGATAATGGCTGCCCGGGACCGCGCTTCTTCTCCCGAGTCCGACCTTTATGTAAACGGCGGAGGAGCGGCGAGCCCCGTCTGGCTGACCATTTTGTCTTCGGTCTTGGGCAGGCCCCTTTTCGTGCTTAAGAATCCGGAGACGGAGCCCCTCGGCGCGGCCTGGTTGGCGGGAAAGGGTACAGGCGAGGGCAGGTGTAGCCTGGAAGAACTCCTTCAGAGGGGGATATCCTTCCGGGTTTGGCCCCGGGAGGAACAGAGGGCTTTTTATGATGAGCTGTTTGCCATGTACCGGCACCTTTATACGGCCAATAAGGATTTGTTCGGCCTGGGAGAAACTCTTTTGTTATAGGGTAGAGATCTATGTTAGGGCGGTTGGAAATAGAAAAAGAAAGTTTTGAAAATGGCAGGAAATTATCCTCGGACGGCGAATATATCTTACAGGAGGTTGTAATACAACTTACAATAGGGGGGCTCCGGCCTACCAAATCAGATTGGACGGAGAGATGGAAGGATGGCGATCAGGCGTATTCCCAAGGTGAACGTCAGCCAGGCCGTTTTCGAACAACTAAGGGATCAGATATTCAGCGGGAACTGGCCGCCGGGCAGCCGCATACCGTCGGAAAACGAGCTGGCCAGGATGTTGGGAGTAAGCCGCATCTCCGTGCGGGCGGCGTTGCAGAAACTCAACACCTTGGGGCTGGTCCAAAGCCGGCAGGGCGGGGGCACCTTTGTAACCGACGTCACGGCGGATGTTTATCTAAATCCCCTGATACCGGCCCTGGCCCTGGGCAAACATGACCTGCTGGAGATCCTCGAGTTCAGAAGGGTTTACGAAGTTGAGAACGCCAGGCTGGCCGCCATGCGTCGTACGGAAAAGGACCTGGAGCGCTTGGAAGCTATTATGGACCGCATGTGCCAGGTTAAAGAGGATCTCTCCCTTTTTTCTATCGAGGACCTCAATTTTCATCTAGAGGTGGCCCGGGCTGCGAAGAACTCGCTCATTCTCAAGGTGGCCCAGATTACCAAAGATATTCTGCGGCACCATATGAAGGAGATTGTCGCCTTTCGCGGGAGCAAGGATGGCTTATATTACCACCCCCTTATTTTAGAGGCAATAGCGGCCCGAGACGCCCAAAGGGCGGCGGAAATAATGGCAGAGCATATTGAAACCATGATAGACGATGTGCGGGAGCATTATCCTGAAGGAGAGGCCAACAGGGGTGGCGTCGAGGGGAGGGAGACATGGAGGGAAGACAGGCACGCGGAAACCGAGGCATAAAGGGAGTTCGAAGGGTTTCTACCGGCGTGTCTTGCTGCGCATTCCGAAAGGCCGTGCCTATGCCAGTAAGCAGAGGTGAAGACCCTTGTCAATGCGGCAGGCGAAATACTCTTTACAGGACATAAAGACGGTGAATCCCGCTATGCAGAAGATTAAGGCGGTGATACAGCGGGTCGCCCCTTCCGAGGCTACCGTACTTATTATTGGCGAGAGCGGCGTGGGAAAGGAATTGATAGCCTCCGCCCTGCATAACGAGAGCGGGCGGCCCGGTGAATTTGTAGCCGTCAATTGTGCTGCCGTTCCGGACGGCCTGTGGGAAAGTGAATTTTTCGGCTACGAAGCGGGGGCTTTTACGGGAGCGTGCAGGAAGGGTAAGGCCGGAATCATAGAAAGGGCCCACAGAGGGACCTTGTTCCTGGATGAAGTGGCGGAAATCCCCTTGCCCCTCCAGGCCAAAATCTTGCGAGTGCTGCAGGAAAAGGAGGTGACGCGCGTAGGGGGTCACCAGCGGCGACCGGTAGATGTGAGGGTTGTGGCCGCGACCAACAGGGATTTGGCCGCCATGGTAGAGGAGGGCACCTTCAGGGGGGACCTTTATTATCGTTTAAGCGTTATACCCATACTGGTGCCCCCCTTAAGGGATAGGCCGGATGATATTTTGTACTTGGCGGAATATTTTTTGGGATATTATCAAGAAAAAAGGGGTAAAAATTTCGCCGGCTTCACCAATCGGTTAAAGAAGTTTTTTCTTTCCTACGCCTGGCCGGGGAACGTAAGGGAACTGGCCAACTGTATAGAATTTGCCGTTAGTCTTGGAGACGGCGGCCGGATAGACCTGGACAGCCTGCCCCATCCCCTTAGAGATGCAGTACAGGCATGGCAGGAAAGGAATAAACCGGAGAAGTACAATGGTTATAACGATTACGAGGAAAAATCGCAGATTTTACGGGTACTAAATAAGCACGGCTGGACGGTGGAAGGCAAAAAGAAAGCCGCCCGCGAACTAGGGATAAGCCTGGCTACCCTTTACCGCCGCCTAAAATCGTATAATATATGCCTTTAACGACGGTGGCTTTCTTTCCCCGACCGGTCGCGGTACTGGTGGCTACAAACCCTGGCGGCTCAAATCTCCACCACCAATCGTTCCACCGCTATTTGCGAGGCGGGAAAGACCGCCTTGGCCTCGGCGAGCAATTCCTGGGGCCGGTACCAGGACCGGAGATGGGTTAGGACCAACCTCTTGACCCCCGCAAGTCGGGCCAGTTGGGCGGCCTGACCGGCCGACATGTGGCCGGTAGCCCCGGCTTCAAGGTCGCTCCTTAAATACGTCGCTTCCGCCAGGAGTAGGTCAGCTCCTTGGGCGAAGGAAGCCAGTTCTTCCGAATACTCGGCATCCCCGGTGTAGACGAGGGTTTTGGTCCCCTGGGAAATGCGCATGGCCAGGCACGGCAGGGCATGGCCGGTGGGCATAAAGCGGAGGCTGAAATCCCCGACGGTCACTTCCTGCCCCGGTTCCAAGGGGTTGGCCTCCAGGGCTTCCTTGTATGTAAGGCTGCGAAAAACATGCTCAGGATGGCCGGGCGCCCATATAGGTACCGGCTGCTTTCTTTTCCCCTCGGCCACGGCCTGGTCTACGGCATAGCGGTAGACCCAAAGGTCGCTCATATGGTCGCCGTGCAGGTGGGAAAGGAAGACCCCATCTACCTCCCAAAAGGGGATATACTCCTGCAGCCGGGCCATGACGCCGCTGCCGAACTCCAGCACCAGTCGGGTGCCTTCACCTTCCAGGAGATATCCCAAACAGGCCCCGCCGGGAGGGGGATAGGGCGTATAACACCCCAAGACGGTCAAACGCATAGGCCTCGCTCCTTTCGCGTCTCCTCTTAATAATAGTAGCCCGTTCCTTCTCTCTTAAACTTGCGGCCGGAAGAACGTGCCCCTCGCCAGTGCGATAAGCCTCCCGCTCCCCTCTTCTTCGATGGTGACGTCGTAAATGCCGGTACGCCGGGTAGCGAGGTGCTCCCGGGCGGTGGCGATCAGCCTCTGGCCCGCGCGGGCGGGGGCAAGATAATTAATGGTTACCGTTAGGGCTACCGACTTTTCTTCCCGGGAGTTGCTGGCCAGTCCCAGGGCGGTATCCGCCAGGGTGAAAATGGCCCCGCCGTGCCCTATGTCGTGAAAATTCAACATGTTTTCCGTTAAAGTCATGGCTACCCGGGCATAGCCAGGGGCCACTTCCAGCAATTCCACCCCCAGGTAGCGGGGGAAAGCATCCTTTTGGAATTTTTGCCGCACGTCTTCCCGGGGCTCCAACAGTTTCTCTCTCCCCCATTTATAATTTTAAAGTAGGCTTTCAGTCCCGGTTCTCTTGGGGCTTGGAGGCAATAATATGATAGGTACGGCCGTCGCCGTCCCCCCGGCTTTGATAGTCTAATCCCCAATTTTCCAGAAGCTCTATAATGGGGTCGGCCTGACGGGCATCAGAGGCCTCCAGGGAAATGGTGAGATGGTCGCCCTTTTCCAGCCGGGAAAGAGCATCCAGGACCTTGTCCCGGTCCTTGGGGGTAATGACCGGTCGCAGCCACAGGTTGATATCGGGCATTGCTGCTCCTCCCTCTGTACCCTTGGTGTCCTTAGTATGGCCGGAAGGAGCCGGTTTTAAGTATCGATCTTATCTCTCTAAAGCCGTAAGGAGGAGCACCAAGCGCTCCGCGGCGTCGGCCAGCAGCTCAGCCGTGTTTTCCAGGCAGAAGGAAAGGGGAACCGGTCGGGGTACGATGCTCATAAACCCTTTAATACCGTGTTCCAGCACGGCGTTGGCCCCTTCCCCGATGGAACCCACCAAAGCCACCACGGGAATACCGTACTTGCCCGCCAACCGGGCCACTCCCACCGGCACTTTACCGTGGACGGTCTGGCTGTTGATCTCCCCTTCCCCGGTAATGACCAGGTCGGCTCCCTGGGCCAGGATTTCTTCCAGGTTTACAACTTCCATTACCAGCTCGATTCCCGGGCGCAAGGTGGCGCCCAGCAAGGCCACCAGGCCTGCTCCCAGGCCCCCGGCGGCGCCGGCGCCCGGCAGGTTTCGCACTTCCTTTCCCAAGTCGCGGGCCATGATGTCGGCCAGGTGCGCCAGGGCCCTATCCAGCCGGGGCACCATTTCCGGGGTGGCGCCTTTCTGGGGGCCGTAGACCGCCGAAGCCCCATGGGGACCGCATAAGGGATTATCCACGTCGCAGGCCACCATTATTTCCGCTTCCTGTATCCGGGGATCGAGGCCCTCCTTGTCAATGCGGTGCAGCCGCTCCAGGCCGGCGGCACCCGGGGGGATATCCTTCCCCTGTTGATCCAGGAGACGCACGCCCAGGGCCTGGGCCATACCTGCTCCTCCATCATTAGTTGCGCTACCCCCGATGCCCACGATAAGACGACGACAGCCTGCATCTAGGGCATGGCGGATAAGCTCCCCGGTACCGTAAGTAGTGGTGAGCAGGGGATTGCGTTTCTCTCTTGGAACCAGGGGCAGACCGGAGGCCTGGGCCATTTCTATTACCGCGGTCCGGCCGTCACCCAGAATACCCCAGCAAGCCCTCACGGGCTCCCCCAGGGGACCGGTCACCGTGGCCGTTTCCCTTCGGCCGCCTGTGGCGGCCACCAGGGTGGAAGTCAACCCCTCACCGCCGTCCGCCAGGGGCACCTCTATTGTTTCTGCTGCGGGCAAAACCCTTTTGACCCCCGCCGCAATGGCCGCTGCTACGGCGGGCGCCTCGAGGCTCTCCTTAAAAGAGTCGGGAGCTATTACGATCCGCTTCATGGCCGCCCTCCTGTAGAAGTTGGCTGTAAACTTGCAGCCTACAATTAATTTCGCCGGTTGCAGGCAAAAACCTTTTTGGTATGGGCAAGAAGGAAGAAAAAATAGGGGAAGTTCAGGCCCGACGTTCGGCGAGACGTGATCCCTTATAGCGACGGAGGAGCTTATACACTTCACTGACGAAGCCTTCAGCGATACCAGCAACCTACAGGGGAATGATTATTCAAAAGTAGGCCTTAGCCGGTCTGCCCAGTCTTTTTGTGCCCGCCGGCTGGAGTAGGTGACGATAAGTTTCTCGGGTAATCTGTCTGTCCAGAACCTTGTAGGTCACCCGCCCAAGAACAGAGAAGGTTTTACTTCCGGCGCTACCTCGATCTCCACAGCGCATAAAGCTTGACTTGAACTTGCTCT
>DOLC01000098.1 GCA_003509545.1 Peptococcaceae bacterium | reverse complement strand
GCCGGCCCGGAGGGAAGTTATTTTTGGGGTAGGAGACTGTGATTTTACCAGAATAAACAGGCAAAAGCGACCATTGGCCTCAAATTTATGGTTTTTCAGCAGGAATTCATCTGCAGGCGTAGAATATAAATACTATTAAAATGTCCTTTGGTCATGATTCCAGTTCGCGAGGGGGAGAACACATGAGCGATGTCATGCGTCCCATCCCGTTTAAAAAGCTTTTAAATTGGCTGCGGGAAGAGGCGCGCTGTTATCGGAGAATTTTTGGTATTCCTGAGGAAAAGTTTTACCGGAAGAAGGACGGCACCCTTCTCCCCTTGTTCGGGGAACACCTGGCCACCCCCTTGGGACCGGCGGCCGGTCCCCATACCCAGCTGGCCCAGAATATCGTGGCGGCCTACCTCGGCGGGGGCAGGTTCTTTGAGCTTAAAACGGTACAGATTTTGGATGACCTGGACATCCCCAAACCGTGTATTACCGCCCAGGATGAATGTTACAATGTGGAGTGGTCTACAGAGCTCTCGGTGGAGGAGGCCTTTGGCGAATACGTGAAGGCATGGTTCCTGCTCCATGTTCTGGAGCGGGAATGGGGCCTGCCGGGACCCCGCTCCTTCATGTTTAATATGAGTGTGGGGTATGACTTGGAAGGCATCAAGTCGCCTAAAGTAGATCGGTTCATAGAGGGCTTAAAGGACGCCTCCTCAAGCCCCGTGTTCCAGGAATGCAAGGCGGTCTTAAGGGAAGAGCTGGGAACCTTTTCTGCCCTAGATGAGGAATTTATTGAAAACATCTCGCCCCGCATATGTAGCTCCGTGACCCTCTCGACCCTCCACGGCTGCCCGCCGGGCGAAATCGAGGCCATATGTAAGTATCTTCTGGGTGAAAAGGGCTTGCATACCTTCGTAAAGCTGAACCCCACCCTTCTGGGTTATGAATTCGTCCAAAGAGCCCTGGCGGGTCTGGGCTACGACTATGTACAGCTTAAAGAAGAGTCCTTTGCCCATGACCTGCAGTACGGCGATGCTCTGGAGCTTCTGCGGCGGGTCGCGGCCTTTGCCGAAGAGCGGGGGCTGGGCTTCGGGGTGAAGCTTTCCAATACCTTACCCGTGAAAATCGCCCGCGGCGAACTACCGGGCGAAGAAATGTATATGTCCGGCCGGGCCTTATATCCCTTGACCATCAACCTGGCGGCCAAGCTGGCGGCGGAATTTGAGGGCCGGCTCAAGATCTCTTACGCCGGCGGGGCGGACGCCTTCAACATTGCCAGGATATTCCAGAGCGGTATATGGCCGATTACCGTGGCTACCACCCTCTTAAAACCGGGGGGATACGCGCGGCTTAAGCAGATGGCCGAAGAACTGGAGCCCCACCTCGCCCGGAACGGGGACGGGCTGGTGGACGTACAGGAACTTCAGAAGCTCGCGGCCGACGCCCTCCGGGATGTTAACTACCATAAAGAAAGAAGGAGTGTGGAAAGCCGCAAGATCTCCCGCCCCCTTCCTTTAACGGACTGCTTTATAGCTCCCTGTACCGCGGGTTGTCCCATAGGGCAGGATGTTCCCGACTATATCAGACTTATCGGCGAGGGAAGGTACCGGGAGGCTTATGAAGTTATCGTGGACAAGAACCCCCTCCCCTTTACCACTGGTACCCTATGTCCCCAGTTTTGCGCCACTAAATGCACCCGCCTCGATTACGAAGAACCGGTGTGCATAAGGGCCCTGAAGAAAGTGGCCGCGGAGAGGGGTCACGGGTCCTACCCGTTCCCGGGGCGGCGTGAAGGGGGCGGCGCCGCGAAGGTCGCCGTCATCGGGGCCGGGCCTGCCGGTCTGGCGGCGGGGTATTTCCTGGCCAGGAACGGGGTAAAGGTGACCGTATTTGACCACCGGGAGCGTCCGGGAGGCACCGTAGCCTGGGTAATCCCTGATTTCCGCATCTCCGGGGAATACCTGGAGAAAGATCTCGACCTCATCAGGGGGGCCGGGGTTGAATTCCAGCTGGGCGTGAATCCCGACTTTACCGTAAAGGGCCTGCGCGAAGAGGGCTATCAATATATAGTGCTGGCCATCGGAGCGGGCCGGGCTAATCCCTTGAACCTCAAGGACGGCTCGGAAGGAGCAATAGACGTCCTGGAATTCCTGGAGCAGTTTAACAGGGACAAAAAGGCCCTGAAGCTGGGCAAGAGGGTGGCGGTTATCGGCGGCGGAAATTCGGCCATGGACGCGGCCCGGGCCGCCCTCAGGGTGGAGGGCGTAGAAGAGGTTTACGTGGTCTACCGGCGAACCCGCAAGTATATGCCGGTGGACCGGGAAGAGCTGGAGGCCGCCCTCAGGGAAGGAGTCATCCTCAAAGAACTCCTGGCGCCCTACTCCTGGTCCGGGGGTGTGCTCCGTTGCCAAAAGATGGAGCTCGGCGAGCCGGATGCCTCCGGACGCCGTCGGCCGGTTCCCGTGCAGGGCGAGTTTGAGGACGTGAAGGTAGATACCGTCATTGCGGCCATCGGCCAGCAGGTTGACTACGATATCCTGAAGAGAAACGGCATCCAGGTAGACGAGGCGGGCCGGATCGCCGCCGATCCGGACACCTGCGAGACGAACGTGGCCAACGTATTTGTGGCCGGCGATGCCCGTACCGGTCCCTCTACCATCGTCCAGGCTATGGCCGAGGGCCGGAAGGTTGCCCGGGCCATCCTGGAGAAAGAAGGCCTGGCACCCGAAAAGGCCGCCCCATGGCCCTCCTTTGACGGGGAAAGGCGGCGGCAGGAGATAATCCAGAAGAAAGGCCTCCTCCAAGCAGCTTCCCCGGAGGCGGCGGAAGAACATCGGCGCTGCCTGGAGTGCGGGTACCTCTGCAACCTCTGCGTGGAGGTTTGTCCCAACCGGGCTAACGTAGCCGTAGAGGCAAAGGGCGAGGCCTTAAGGGATCCCAACCAGATCATCCATGTCGACGGTATGTGCAATGAGTGCGGCAACTGCGCCACCTTCTGCCCCTACGACGGCGCTCCCTATAAGGACAAGTTTACCCTCTTCTGGAGCGAGGAGGACTTTAACAACAGTCGGAACGACGGCTTCCTCCTCCTGGGAGACGGAGAACAACCCCTCTTCAGGGTGCGGAGGGGCGATAAGGTGCTGGAGGTCCAATTCGACGCCGCCGGCAGGGCGGATAAGGAATTGGAACCGGGCCTTAGGGATCTCCTATGGACCACCTATAAGGAGCACAGGTACTTGTTCTGGTAGGAAATTTTGTAAACGGGGAGGATGCCGCACATTTCACCCGCCCGGTGCCGATAGGCACCGGGTTTTTCCTTTTTCCCCTTTTTCTTGTTTAGAGCTTTTTTATCGGTATTGTATTTACCCCACCTTTTTTTGAAGGGGGTCACTGCTCGCCCCCCTGCTCTTACTCCCTATTTTTCGTGCGTCAGCACTGGCCGGCAGGGGCCTCTGAGGTATCCCCAGTTTTCGCCGGGG
>DOLC01000082.1 GCA_003509545.1 Peptococcaceae bacterium | reverse complement strand
GGAGAAAAGTTATTTTCGGGGTAGGAGAATGCCGGAATTGCGGGTGGGCCGGGGGTCCCCCTTCCAAGGGGCGGGAACCCCGCCCGGCTTTTTCTTGGGACGCCTTTACCGCCGCACCCGCTTCCCCGGTTCTAGGCCTTCGAGGCGCGGGTTCTTAAGGACCAGGTCTCCCGGGACTAGGCCCTCTTCGATAACCACCAGCTCGTCGGTTTCCATCCCCTTTTCCACCCTCTGGATGTGGGCCCTGCCGTCCCGCACAACCCACAGGGCATCCCCGCCTTCGTAAGGGAAGAGGCATGTCTTGGGCACCGCCAGCTTTCCTTCCTGCTCCCGTAGAATAAATTCCACGTCCAGGGAGTAACCCGGCCGGAGCTCGGGCACCTCCCCCTCGGGTCGGATAGTTACTTTTACCCGGCGCTCCACCAGCCCCAGGGGAGAAACCCTTTCCACCGCGGAAGGGGCGACGGATTTTACCGAGCCCTGGAAGACCAAGTCCCCGTCCCGTCTTTTTTGGATGAGGGTTACCTTCATGCCCGCCTTAACGGCGGGGACATCTTCGGCCGGGAGGTAGGCGTTTATTTCATAGTCTCCGGGCACTACCAGCTTCATCAGCGGCTCCTGGGGAGAGACAAAGGTCCCCTCCCGGACGTTGATTTCCTGGACCACGCCGTCCACGGCGGCGATTATCCTGCTTTGCTGCTTTCGGTATTCCAGATAGCTTATTTGGGCGTCCAGGGCCTCCATTAACCCCCGGAAGTACCGGCCCGTGGCGGTTCCCTCCGGGAAGCCGGCTTCGAGGCCCCCGGCCTGCTCCTCAAGGAATTTAAGCCGCTCTTCGCGGCGGGCCAGCTCGTTTTTCAAAGTTTCCAAGGTCTTTTCCGCGGCCTCGACCTCCGTCAGGGCGGCCGCCCCGGCCTCATACAAAGACTTGAGCCTCTTGTAGTCGGCCTCGGCCTTCACCAGCTCCAGTTTTGCCTCTTCTACCGCCAGCCGCTGTTCCCTTATCTGCTCCCGGAGCTCCTGGAGGGATTTTTCTTCCTGGCCGGCCAGGCTTTTGCGTTGGGCCCTAAGTTGAGCCAGTTCAAACTCCAGCTCCCGGGTATTGATCTGCGCCAGCAGTTGTCCACGGGAAACCCGGTGGCCTTCCCTGACGGCGAGGGTTAGGATTTGCCCGCCCACCGGGCTGTAAACCGTCCGTTCGGAGGCCGCCTCCACAATTCCCTCTTCTTTGATTTTCTGGACCACCCTTTGGGGTTGTACTTTTATGAGTTCTGCTTCCAAGGGTCTGGTGGCGGCAAACAGGCCGTAGGCGACAACCAAGACCACAAAACCGATTATCCCCGCCGCCTTTACGGATTTCTTCACGCCGCTTCACTCCTTCAAGGTTACTCCCTTTCCTTCAATACCTCGACGAGGTCGAGACCCTCCACTTTACGGGCTACCCGACGCAGAGCAAGCCATATGGCAAGACTAGTACCGACGAAGGACAGGACGAGGGATGTGGGTGTAGTCACCGCAGGGAGGGTAAAGAGCTCGCTGCTCATGCCGGCGGCTATCCCCGTGTTCATGGCGTAGGCCAGGGGTATGCCCGCCAGTATACCGCCTACTCCTATAAGCCACTGCTCGACGGAGACCACCTCCATCACTTCTCTGGGGCGCATGCCCAGCACGCGCAGGGAAGCCAGCTCCCTTCTCCGCTCCGCAAAGGTTATGATGCTGGAATTATATACAATGGCGAAACCGGTGAAGGCGGCCAGCAGGGCCATGATCCCTATGCTGTATTTGGAGGTAGCCATGAGTTCTTCATATAGCTTAAAGGTTTGCTGTCTTTCTTCCAGGGTGCTTATATACTTTGAAGGGGCGTACTTTTCTTTCAGGGCCGGGATTTGTTCCCGGTCTACGGCCATCAGGGCCGAGGTGGCCATGGGCCCCTGCCCGAGCAGCTCCAGCAGGGCTTCTCGGTTCATATAAACGTTGGTGCCCAGATACTGGGGGATGACTCCGGCAACCTGCACCCTTAACGGCGTTTCCTTCGCCAACACGCAGCTAAAGTTCAAGACATCGCCCGTCACGGCCTTGAGCCTGCGGGCTACCTGTTCAGAGAGGATTAGACCGTCGGCGGGAAGCCGTATCGGGTTCCCGTCTTTGTCGCGGGGGGTATAGAGCTCGCCTTCGGGCTCCAGACCCAGGACTAATACCTCCGCCTTACGGTGTAGGTTTTCCAGGGTCACGGGTACCTCCAGCACGGGTTCTACTACTTTAACCCCGCCGTTTCTATGGAGCTCCCTCCTCACCGCCTCCAGGGGAAGGGGTTGAGAGAAAGTGATCTTGAGATCGTATTTTTGTACTTTAGTAAACTGATCGAAGACCATTATGTCCATCATGGCGTACATGGACCAAATGGCCGCCATCAGGCTGAAGGTAAAGGCAATACCGATAAAGGTAAAGAAACTCCGCCCTTTATTGCGCACCATGTTCCTCACGGCCATACGCCCATTGACGGTAAAGGCCGCCCAGAACCACGGGATCCCTTCCGCCCATGATTTCCGGCTAAAAGAGGGCACGGGGGGACGCAGGGCTTCCACCGGCTTCAACTTCAAAACGGACTTGGCCCCCTGGAAGGATGCTGCCAGGCTGAAGACCACGGACAACAGTACGCCGCCGGTGAAGTACTTTAAGGAGAAGTTGCCGGTGAGGTCCGGCAGGCTGAAGAATTCCCGGTACACCTCAATCATGGACATAGACAGGGCGGTGCCGAGGAGGCCTCCCAGGATGCCCCCGACCAAGCCGACCAGGAGCCCGTAAGAGAGGTAGTGCCGGAGGATTTCCCCGGGGCGGTAGCCGAAGGCCTGGAGAATCCCTATCTCCGCCCGCTGGCCTTCGACCAGTCTCTTCATCATGATGTACAGAATAAGGCCGGCAATACTTAAGAACAGGAGGGGCACGCTCGTGGAGGTTTTGGCCAGGCCCTTTAGTTCCTCTTCCAACATGGCGTGGCTGGTCTGGTCTCGGCGGGGGATTAGGCTCTGGAGGCCGTATTTTTCCAGGCGGGCCTTTAGCTGCCCTTCAACGTCTTCGAATTCGTACCCCGGTTGCAGGGTGAAGGTTACATCATTGACTATTCCCTTCAGGTTAAACAGGCTTTCCATCACGCCGTAGGGTATGTAGGCCACTTCAAAGGTCGTGGGGTCGGCAAAGAGATTCCCGCCGTCCCTGATGGCGTAAACATATTCGGGACTCTGCCCGGTGCCGGTAATAATCAGATCTACCTTGCGGCCCTCGATGACGGCGGTGACGGTTTCGCCCAGGCCCAGGCCGTGGGCGGTAAAGAATTTGTCGGCCAGGAGTATGCCGCGCTCCTGTTCCCCAGGGAAGGAACCGCGCAGCACTTGGACATCGTTTAGACGATAGGGCTGCGGGTGGTGGAGGGATATCAGCCTCAGGTATACGTTCTTATCCCCTGCCAGCCCCAGGACCCGGACGTCCTTTACCAGCCGCCCCTGGACTAGGCGGATACCCGGGATTTCCGCCAATTTTTCAACTTCATGGTAAGGCATGGCCGTGACCCTGGCAAAACCTTCGGCCAGGTGGTATTCCTCGTAAAACTGGTCCCGTGCCGTAAACAAGTTATCCCGGGCCGTTTGCATGGCGGTGTAGGTGATCAATCCTATGATTATTACCGCGGTACAGGCCAGATAGGCCATTTTGTTGCCGGCGATGTCCCGCAGCATTTTTCTTATCAGCATTACCAGGACACCTCTTCCGGAGGTACGGGAGCGGCAATCCTTTCAATGCGGTCCAGTCGGCCGTCCTTGAGGTAAAAAACCCGGTCGGAAATTCGGGCGATGGCCGCGTTATGGGTAATGATGATTACGGTCTTCTTGTACTGCCGGTTAAATTCCTTGAGGACCTTCAGCACCTGGATACCCGTGGCGGAGTCCAGGGCCCCGGTGGGCTCGTCGCACAGCAGGATATGGGGATTCTTGGCCACGGCCCGGGCAATGGCCACCCTCTGCTGTTCTCCCCCCGACAACTGGGCCGGGAAGTGATCCGCCCGGTCGGCCAGTCCCACTTGTTCCAGTACCTCTTTTACCGGCAAGGGGTTTTTGGCTATCTCCACCGCCAGAAGGACGTTTTCGTAAGCCGTGAGGTTGGGCATGAGGTTGTAGAATTGAAAGACGAATCCTACGGCATGGCGCCGGTATTCGGTGAGGGCCTTTTCCGAGGCGCCGTGGAGGGGCAGGTCCCGGTAATATATTTCTCCGGAAGTGGCCACATCCATCCCGCCGATTAAGTTCAGGAGGGTGCTTTTGCCGGAACCGCTGGGCCCCAGCACCACGATGAATTCTCCCGGAAAAATATCAAAACTCACACCCTTTAGGGCCTCTACGGTCACTTCTCCCATGCGGTATTGCTTGGTGAGGTTGCGGGCAGTAAG
The DNA here is from genome assembly GCA_003509545.1 of Peptococcaceae bacterium. GTDB lineage: Bacteria > Bacillota > DSM-521 > Neomoorellales > Neomoorellaceae > UBA12545. The sequence continues at coordinate 241 of DOLC01000082.1, read as the reverse complement.
GATCGCTTCCATGGTTTTTTCACTCCGCCCGGCACTGTTCTTGTTTTGCTGGGCCCAAATTTCGGGTGATCGTGGATTTGTTTCTTAGGCGCCGTTGGGCCTCCGCCGCGCACTCGTACGGCCCGCGGGGTATCCTTTGGACGGCGTTTCGGGATAATCATATATTGAGGGGAAGCCCTTGTCAACGGCATAAATTTCCGAGTTATCCCCACTTTTTGCAGAGCAGGCCTGCTTGGGCTTG
>DOLC01000083.1 GCA_003509545.1 Peptococcaceae bacterium | reverse complement strand
GAGTTTTTCACAACTCTTCTAGATGAATGTAAAGTTAATCCCCCCATTGTTTATATACTGAGGGCCAAGTGCCGTCCCATAGCTTCCCGCTTAGGCGTTCCCCTAGGGTCGAACGTTCTGGTGGTTCGCCATCAAGCCGAACGTTAAGTCATTGGCGGCCGAGATCACCGACTCGGTGCTGGAAAAGAAGGCGGCCCAAATTAGCAGTTGCGGCCGCCTTAGTTTATGCTTTACTTGCAGACTGGCTTCAAGGGCACTTAATTATATCCTGGGCCCAGAGACAATCAGCACAAGAAGGGGCATTGCCCCAGCAGTCCTGATTGGCAGCCGGATAATCGCAGGTGTAGGCCAGTTCGCAGTCCACACAGGAGGGGAAGCGGAAGAGCCTTACTTTTCCGCGGAACCGCACGTATTCTTCGGAGGCCCAGATATCATATAGCCCGGCGTGCCGCAGATTCCCTAAGGAGTATTTCCGCACTTCCTTGCGGCGACCGAAGACGAAGCAGGGATAGGAGTGCGACAGGGCGTAGCAGGGCGTTACGTCCCCTTCCCAGGTGACCACCGCCGAATAAGATTCGACAAAGCTGCACCGGCGAAAGGCTCCCCACACGTTGCGCGGGAGCTTCACCGTTCCCCAGGTGAACCACTTCTCGGCCGCCGCCTTCCAGATGGTCCCGGCGATGTCCGCCGGCCTTTCAGGGGTAAACCCGCCTGACCTGAGTATTCTAGGGGCGTCGGCGTAGGAGTAAAGGATTTCTTCCTTCAGGCCTTCGCTGTACGGGAGAAGATTGGTCACCAGCAGGGACGCGGCCCCCCACCGCGCGGCCAGCACCGGGAGCTCTTTCAGCTCTTCCAGATTCCTCTTCATGGCCACGAATTCCAGCACCAGCCGGGGAAAAGGGCTGCCGTACCGTTTTTTAGCCTCGTTGAGGGCCTCTATCCCTTCTTCCAGCCGTCCCAAGGAACCGCCCCGAAGGGAGGCATAGGTGTTTTCCCGGGGACTGTCGCACGAAACTATTATTTCCTCCACTCCCCTTTTTACCACCTCCGACGCCAAAACCGGCAGGTACTGGCCGTTGGTAGAGATCTTTATCCTCAACCCGGCCCTTCTGGCCTCGGCGATCATATCCGGCAGCCGGGGGTGGAGAAGGGGTTCTCCGAAGCCGCCGAAGAACAGCCATTCCAGGGCGGGAAAGCGGGGAACCTCCCTCATCAGGCCCTGGAACAGGTCGTAGTCCAGATCTCCCTGGGCTTCATTCCAGGTGCGGCGCATGCACATCACGCACCCGGCATCGCACCGATTGGTCGCTTCCACATAAAGACGCCGCAGATCGGGCAGGGGACGGTATATAATGGCGGCTCCTTCTGTTTCTTCCGTAATAAAGGCGGAGGGCCGGTCCAAGGGCGATTGACCTCCGTTCCGGGCGGGGTGAGAAGACCTGTTTCGTTATCCCCCGGCCACCGGGGGGAAGACGCCTATTTCATCGTTCTCCTGCAATACGTAATCGGGTTCCACCCGACGGCCGTTGATAAAAGCCTGCTTTACCTCTCCCGGAGGTATCTTGAGCCTCTCGTACAAATCGGCCAAAGTGGTGCCCGGCTCGACTTCCACGACGAAGGAACCCGCCCCCGGCCCTGCCGGGTTGTATTTGCTTAAGGTTGCGTACAGGCGTACAGCAACTTTCAAGGTGCTCACCGCCTTTCCCTTCACAGTGGCGGGGCCGGCAAAGCCGGCCCCGCGGCTATTCCCCTTTCCGGCGGCATCCTCCGCGCCGGTGCTACCGGAGCTCGCCGAACACCTTATCCAGCTCTTCATCGGGCACGTCGTAAACGCTGTTGTGGGGCGGTAGGGGTTCGTAGCGCATGAACTCCGGCGGCCGGTCGTGGGCTTTGCCCAGGCCCGCAGCCTCGTTGAAGGCGCGTTCCCGCTTGAGGATCTCTTTGCCTATCTCCAGCACATCTGCCGTGCTCCAGTTCGTGCCCAGCACCCCGTTTACCGTTTCCACCATGCCTTCCATTCCCGTAGGAATATCCAGGAGGGCAAAGGTTATGAACAGGCAGTAGCCCGTGCTGTCTACGAAGGCGGTAGTGGCCTGATAGTTGCGGGAGAGCTCGGCCTTACCCTCCGGCGACAGGGGGTCGGCCTTGCCCCCTACGGCCAGGATTTCCGGAGCAATGGTGTATCCTGCGGTGTGGTCCGCTCCCATGGTCGAGGTCATATAGGTTATTCCTATGCCCTTAACTGCCCGCGGTTCGTAGGCCGGCATGCCTTGGCCCTTCACGGTGGGCACCCGGGTCACGCCGAAGGCGCGGCCGGTGAAGGCGGCCCCGTGGCCGATTATGTGTCCCAGGGGGGTGCCTTTGGCGCATTCCTTAAGGAGGTTTATGGCCCCCTGGGCGTCCCCAAACTCGATGAGCCCAGCCTCCATGGCCACTCCCAGGGTTACCCCAGCTTCAATGGTGTCCAGGCCGGCGTCGTTGCAGATCCATACCAGTTCGGCCACGGCGTCTATGTCGTCTATGCCGCAGTTGGCCCCCAGGGCCCATACCGACTCGTATTCAAGGCACGACACGTGCTCCGAACCGTCAGGCCGGGCCCATACATTGCCGCACTGGATGATACAGCCGGGATGACACGGGTGACCCGTGGTTCCCTTGCCCTTCCGCTGGGAGATGATCTCCGCTATCGTCTCACCCGCAATCTTGCCCGCTCCGTCAAACCTTCCGGCGCTGAAGTTGCGGGTGGGAAGCCCTCCGGCTTCGTTTAAAACATTGATCAGGGCTGCCGTACCGTAAGTATTGAGGGTGCCCCCCGGCTTGGTTACCCCGTGCTCCCTTAAGGCCTCTACCAGCTTGCGCTGGCCGGTCTTGAACAGGTCGGGATCGACCACCTGGACCCCCGGCGCCCCGAAGGAGTCTATGACTATACCCTTAAGACCCTTGGAGCCCATTACCGCTCCCAGGCCCCCGCGGCCGGCATAGCGGCTGGGACGGTCGTCCTTATCGTTAAAGCACACGCCCGCCATGGAGAGGAGCTTTTCCCCCGCAGGCCCGCAGGCTACGAAATCCACATCCCCGTACTTCGCTTTTATGCGCCCGGCGAATTCGTACATGCCCAGGCCCACCAGGTCCCCGGCAGGCTCCAACTGCCCCCCGTCCTTGCTCAGACGCAGTAGGTAGAAGCTTCCCTTTTCCCGCGGCATGCCCTCCACTATAATGGCTTTAATACCCAGCCGGGCCAGGCTCTGGGCAGCCGGTGTACCGGCATTGGCTTCCTTAATGCCCCCGGTAAGAGGAGATTTCCCGCCCACGGATATGCGGCCCGAGCAGGGGGCGGCGGTGCCCGTGACCATCCCTGGGGCAAAGACCACCTTATTGTTGGGGCCCAGCGGATGACACGTGGCCGGCACCTCGTCGCACACTATTGCCGAAGTTAGACCCCGTCCGCCCAGGGTCCGGTATTTCTCCGGCACCTCCTCGAATTTTACGGTGCCTTCGCTCATGTTGACCCGCACGAAATAAGACATGCTATTAGTACTACAGCGTCAACTGCCT
>DOLC01000118.1 GCA_003509545.1 Peptococcaceae bacterium | reverse complement strand
CGGCCGGCAACTGAGGCAGGAGGCTTAAATTCTACCGGGAAGCCTGCCGGAGCCTTGAGCCAAGCAAAAGTCCTGCCCGCGAGGGAGGCCTTTGCAAGCGGAAGCCAAGCAGGCCGGGATCAAAACTGGGGATACGTCAGGGAGTTTTCTCCTTGACACGGGTGGAAACCGCACCTATAATACCTATAAAAGGCAGGAGGCGGGAAGCACTGGGCGTTGGCCCAGTGCTTTTTGAGCGCATAAAGAGCCCATAAACTTCATATATTGAGTTACCGAATCGGCGCAGGAAGAAAGAAAAGGTAAGGAGCGAAGGTAAATGGCTGAAAAGGAAGTCCTCCTGACCGTCGACGGATTAAAGAAGTTGGAGGAAGAGCTGGAGTACCTTAAGTCCGTTAAACGTCGGGAAGTGGCCGAACGCATTAAGCAGGCCATTGAGTTCGGTGACATCAGCGAAAACTCGGAGTACGAGGACGCCAAAAACGAGCAGGCCTTTTTAGAAGGCCGCATTCTAGCTTTAGAGAAGAAGTTGCGCCATGCGCGTGTAATCGACACCCAGGAGATGCCCGGTGGCGTCGTCTCCCTGGGCTCCAAGGTTACGGTGGAGGACCTGGACACCGGAGAACAGGTCACTTATAGGATCGTGGGGTCCATAGAGGCGGATCCCGGCGAGATGCGTATTTCCAACGAATCCCCAGTGGGACGTGCCCTGCTGGGACAGCCGGTGGGAGCCGTGGTAGAGGTACAGGTGCCCTGCGGTACCCTGCGCTATCGCATTCTAGGCGTCAACAACGGGAACAGTTAACTTAGCCTAAACTAGGGGGATTAGAGTGGAAGCAGAAAACGAACTCATACGGGTGAGAAAGGAAAAGCTGGCGGCCCTCCGCCAGCTTGGGGTGGAACCCTACGGTGGTCGTTTCGAGCGCACCCATTCTACCCAGGAAGTCATCTGCAACTTTGAAAGCCTAGAGGGCAGGGAAGTTGCCCTGGCCGGCCGCCTCATGGCCGTCCGCGAACACGGCAAGGCCACCTTTGCCGACCTCCACGATCAGGCAGGTCGCATCCAGCTTTATGTGAGATTAGACCGCGTCGGAGAAGCAGCCTACCGTATCTTTACCCAGCTTTTGGACCTGGGAGACATCCTCGGGGTGCGGGGAACCGTTTTTCGCACCCGCCGAGGAGAGATTTCCGTAGAGGTGGGCGATTTTAACCTTCTCTGCAAAAGCCTCCGACCCTTACCCGAGAAGTGGCACGGGCTTAAAGATGTCGATCTCCGCTACCGCCAGCGATATCTGGACTTGATAGTTAATCCTGAAGTACGCCAGGTGTTTTTCACCAGGGCGAAGGTACTAAAGGCCGTCCGGGCCTTCTTGGACCGGCGCGGTTTTGTGGAAGTGGAAACCCCCACCATGCACACCATCGCCGGCGGCGCCGCCGCGCGGCCCTTCATCACCCACCATAATGCCTTAGACCTAGACCTGTATTTGCGCATTGCCCTCGAGCTCCACCTCAAACGCCTCCTGGTGGGCGGGATAGAGAAGGTCTATGAGATGGGGCGTATCTTCCGGAACGAGGGTATTTCCACCAAACACAACCCCGAATTCACCATGCTGGAATTATACCACGCCTATGCCGACTACCACGACATGATGGATCTCCTGGAAGAAATGGTGGCCTTCGTGGCCCAGGAAGCCCTGGGCACCACTAAGGTGGAATACCAGGGAGAGGTCCTGGACCTGACGCCGCCCTGGCCGCGGATTACCATGTTGGAGGCCATAAAGAAATATACGGGCGTTGATTTCGCCCCCTTAAGCCAGGAGGAGGCGAGGAGGGCGGCGGAAGGGCTGGGGTTAGAGCTGGAACCGGGTCTTAGCCGGGGTAAAATCATAAACGAGGTGTTTGAAGCCGCAGTGGAACCCCACCTCATCCAGCCTGTCTTCATACTGGATTACCCGGTAGACATCTCGCCCCTGGCCAAGAAGCGGGAGGACAACCCCGAGTTCACCTATAGGTTTGAAGCCTTTATCGCCGGGCGGGAGCTGGCCAATGCCTTCTCGGAACTGAACGACCCCCTCGACCAGAGAGAACGCTTTGAGGCCCAACTCCGGGAGAGGGCGGCGGGCAATGAAGAAGCCCACATGATGGACGAAGATTTCCTCCGGGCCCTGGAGTACGGCATGCCGCCGGCCGGGGGCCTCGGGATGGGCGTGGACCGCCTGGTCATGATACTTACGGATTCCCCCTCCATCCGCGATGTAATTCTCTTTCCCACCATGCGTCCCCGGGAGGATGGGGACAGCCATAAATAGGTAGTATACAGCAAAAAAGCGAAAAACCTCGAAAGACTAGCTCTCCCGGGTGATAAAGACGGTTAGGCCCGGTTGCGGCCCGAAGGGACGTGCTGGATGGGTTAAGCTGAGGTTGAAGGGGGGCGGGGGCAGGTGATATATTAGGCAGTGCCGTTCCGTTAGGGGTTTTTAGTTTGAGGAGAGGGGATAAGGGTCTCTTGACAAAGGGGCGGC
>DOLC01000068.1 GCA_003509545.1 Peptococcaceae bacterium | reverse complement strand
GGGCGGAAGGGGAGACTAAGGATACCTGGCTGCGGGTAGCTGAGTTATCCCCACTTTTTGCAGAGCAGGCCTGCTTGGGCTTGGAAGCGAGCGAACAAGCTTTCGCGGCTAGCCCAGGCTTTAAGCTTGGCGAAAGGCTTAAAGCTTGGCCCGAGGGCATGTATCCTTGCGGCCGGCAACTGAGGCAGGATGCTTAAATTTTGCCGGGAAGCCTGCCTTAAGCCTTTAAGCCAAGCAAAAGTCCTGCCCGCGAGGGAGGCCTTTGCGAGCGAAAGCCAAGCAGGCCGGGATCAAAACTGGGGATACGTCAGGGCCGGAAACCTTTACTGGGAAGGTTGAATACGGTATAATAAACTGTCATCCTATAAAGGGTGTCAGGGAGGTTGAAGGTCAAGCTTGACCAAACAACTGGAAGTTAAACTGGTGCTGGGGAACAACGGGGAAGCGGCTACCCTTTTCGGCTACCGCGATGAAAACCTGAGATATATTGAAGAACATGCGGAGGCCCGCATAGTAGCTCGGGGCAACGAAGTGCATATCTCCGGCCGCAAGGCCGAAGTGGAGGAACTGGAGGAGCTGTTCCACCAGCTAATGGGCTTGGTGCGTCTAGGTACCAACATCAACACGGCGACCATTAATTACGCCTGGAATCAGGTTCGCCAGCGGAGAAAGAAAAAGGAGCAGGTGCCGGATCTGGCCGAGGCTTTGGGAGAAGTCCTATATGTAACGCCGCGGGGTAAGCAGATACGGCCCAAAACCTTGGGCCAGTTACGCTATGTACAGGCCATGCGCCAGTACGATATTGTCTTCGGTATCGGACCGGCGGGCACCGGTAAGACTTACCTGGCAGTGGTGATGGCAGTAAGCGCCTTGCGGTCGAGAAGCGTGGAGAGGATAGTCCTGGCCCGGCCGGCCGTCGAGGCCGGGGAGAAGCTGGGCTTTCTTCCCGGTGACCTACAGGAGAAGGTCAATCCGTATTTGCGGCCCCTGTACGACGGCCTTTACGACGTTTTGGGTATGGAAATGGCACAAAAATATATGGAAAAAAGTATTATAGAAGTAGCTCCCCTGGCTTATATGCGGGGCCGTACCCTGGATGATGCCTTTATCATCCTGGATGAAGCGCAAAATACCACCTCGGAACAGATGAAGATGTTCTTGACCCGTATTGGCTTTGGCTCGCGGGCGGTTATTACGGGAGATGTCACCCAGATAGACCTCCCCCGAGATGTTACTTCGGGCCTGGTAGAAGCCGAGCGCATACTCCAGGGGATAGACGGGATTGCCTTTGAGTATCTCACAGAAGCAGACGTGGTCAGGCACCCGCTGGTACAGGACATCATCAGGGCATACGAAAGGAGTGAAAGGGTTTGGCGTGGCAATGGCCAATAAGCCGGCTGCGCTCCCTATGGGCCCGGGTAGAACAGAAAACCTTCATCAGGCGAACCCTCTGGGGAGGGGTTTTATTTTTCCTGGCCCTAACTGTTATGGCGGTAGACTTTTGGCCCCAGAAGATCGACTTGAGGGTAGGCCAGCCCAGCCCCAGGGATTTTAAAGCCCCCCAAGGAATAGTTTATGAAAGCGAGGTTTTGACGGCCAGGGCCCGGGAGGAGGCGGCCCGCAACGTAGAACCCATTTATAAAGTTGACAACACTGTAGTGGAAACCGTTGTCCGGCAGGTGCAAGAAATATTCGGGACACTAAAGCAAATTAATTCTCAAAATACGGGTACGGACGAGGGAGCTGCTAAGCTTAAGGCAGCTTTGCCTTCTTTTGAGTTGAGCCCATCCACCGTGCAGGCGCTGGCAACGGCGGAGGTCGCCGAACTGAACCGTTTGGAAGATTGGGTCATACAGATTATACGTCGCAATATGGAGGGCGCCATTTCCCAGGAGGCGGTGGAGTCTACCCGCCAGAAAATCATGGCCGAGGTCGAGAACCTGCGAGGGGCGGAGGAGTACAAGCCCTTCTTAACGGCTCTCGTCCACAACCTGGAACTAAAACCCAATTTAGTATACGACGTAGCCGCGACCCTGCAAAGACAGGAGAGAGCCCGGGCCGAAGTAGCCCCTGTCCAGGTGACTATTCGGCAGGGAGAGAAGATCGTAGGCGACGGGGAAATAGTGGATGAGGCGGACATCGAAGCCCTCCAGAAACTCGGGCTCCTTCGGCCGGAGGCCCCGTGGAAGGCGCTCTTAGGTTTGGTTTTCCTCCAGGGGATCCTGGTATTCGTGGTGCTTTTTTACCTACGCTCCTTTAAGAAGCATGTTTACGCCAGTGACCGCCTACTCCTCTTACTGGGCCTACTGTGGCTGATCTTCCTTCTCTTTGCCCGGGGAGTAATGGCCATAAGCCTGGGCAGCAGTGCCGAAGTAACGCGCCTGGTGGGATACCTCATTCCCGTGGCGGCGGGGTCTATGCTGGCGGCCGTTCTCCTGGAAACCCAAGTGGCGGTGGTGTTTACCTTATTCTTGGCCCTAGAGGCCGGTATTATCAGCGGCAATTACTTCCCCGTGACGGTGACCGGCGTAATCAGCGGGTTGACGGGCATTTATTGTGTTTCCCACCTCAGGCAGCAGTCCAGCCTCGCCCGCTCCAGCCTTTATCTCATGCTGGCCAATATGTTGGCCGTGCTGGCCCTCGGCTTCCTCTACAGCTATTCCTTATTCCAGTTGACTATAGGGGTGGCCTTGGCTCTGGCCAACGGGGTCCTGGCCACGGTTCTAACCCTGGGGTTCCTTCCCTTCCTGGAAAACACCTTTGGTATTACCACGCCCGTAAAACTCTTGGAGCTTTCTAATCCCAACCATCCCCTGCTAAAGCGTCTGCTCCTGGAGGCGCCGGGGACTTACCACCACAGTATTCTGGTGGGCAACCTGGCCGAGGCCGCTGCCGATGCGGTGGGGGCGGACTCCCTTTTGGCCAGGGTGGGCGCTTACTATCACGATATAGGCAAGCTCAAGCGACCGTACTTCTTTATCGAAAATCAGGTGGGACCGGATAATCCCCACGATAAGTTGTCCCCTTCCTTAAGCACCCTGATTATCTCCTGTCATGTTAAGGACGGCCTGGACCTGGCCCGGGAATTCGGCCTGCCGGAAGTGGTGCAGGATATTATTGCCCAGCACCACGGTACCACCCTAATGTCCTTTTTTTATCACAAGGCCTGCGAAAGAAGCCACGGCCACGAGGTAGACGAAGAGGATTATCGTTATGACGCACCTAAGCCCCAGAGCAAGGAAGCGGCCATCGTCATGCTCGCCGACAGCGTAGAGGCCGGCATACGCTCCTTACCCAAACTTACCCCGGGCCGCATGGAAGGTTTTGTGCGGAAAGTAATCAAAGACAAGCTGGAAGACGGACAATTGGAAAACAGCAACCTGACGTTCAAAGAATTGGCCACCATAGGCGATGCCTTTGTCCGTGTCCTTAACGGTATCTTCCACTCCCGGGTAGAATACCCAGAAGCGGTGTTGCGGGAAATGGAAAGGAGAAAGGCCCGAAATGGAATGCTTCATAAACAATCAGCTGGATAAGGAGCCGGATCCTGCCCTGGAAAGGCTCCTCACGGAGCTTCTGGAGCAGGCGGCCCGGCAGGAGGGGGTCCCCCACGGCGCCGAGGTAAGTGTAACCCTGGTAAACGATGCGGAAATCAGGCGCCTGAACCGAACGTACCGGGGAGTGGATGCCCCGACGGACGTCCTCTCCTTTCCCCTCCGGGACGCAGGGGACGGGGAACCACCGATTAAGGGGGGAGAAGAAGACCTGCTCCTGGGGGATATTTTTATTTCCCTGGAGACGGCGGAACGCCAGGCGGCCGCCTACGGGCATTCCCTGGAGCGGGAAGTGGGCTTTCTGGCCCTCCACGGTTTCTTGCACTTGCTGGGCTACGATCACGACACACCGGACAGGGAAGAGGTCATGTTCCGCCGACAGGAAGAAATTTTAGGCAAGGTGGGGCTGGCGCGTGGGTAGCAAATTCCGCGCCGCCTTTAGCGGGCTCCTCTTTGCCCTGCGCACCCAATCTAATATGGCCGTCCATTTGAGCGCGGCTGTCGCGGCCCTGGCGCTGGCTTATTACCTTGAGGTGCGCGACTGGGAATGGGTGGCCCTGGTCTTAACCATCACTCTGGTGCTGGCGGCGGAAATGTTCAACACGGCCGTCGAGGCGGTGGTCAATCTCTACAGTCCCCAATATCACCCCTTGGCCCGGGTGGCCAAGGATGTGGCGGCGGGAGCTGTTTTGGTGACGGCCCTGGGGGCGGTCATAGTGGGGATGCTGATTTTTCTACCTAAGCTACTGTAAACACGAGGATGGTCCCCATCGGGACGCCCCCGGGGAAGGGCCGGCTGCCGAGGAGATGCTTCAGGCGGAGGGTTGTCCGTGCATGGCAGTGGCCGGCAGACCGAGGGTAAAATTGGCTTCTCAGGGGCTCTGGCCCCTGATGGTCCGATAAAGCAGGCCGGAAGGTTTGAGGCGGGGCGGGTCGGCCAAGAGGCCTAGCTCCACCAGGAGTTCCAGGGTGCCCTTGGTGAGTTCATAGCTACCTACTTCCTCTAGGGGGACCCACCGGGCTTCATCCACATCCGAGGAGGGGTGGAGTTGTCCCAAGAGGTACTCGGCCCAGAAATCCACCAGGACATAGTGGTATTGGACGCGGCCCCGTTCGTCGGTATAAATGCTGTCCAGGACGGCCACGGGAGGCCCGATTCTTACGGTGAGGCCGCATTCTTCTTGAACCTCCCTCCGGAGGGCTTGGGCCAAGGTTTCTCCGGTTTCCACTTTGCCTCCGGGAATGCTCCAGGCGCCCCTGGCCGGCGGCTTTCCCCGCTTTACCAGGAGCAGAGCTCCGTTATGGACCACGATGGCTCCTACGCCCACCAGGGGTTGGAATGGATAGGTTCGCAACACTTTTCCGACTCCCGGCTTCTACGGCAGTTTCTAATAGAGATTATACGCTTTTTTCCGGATTCCTGCTCGGACGTGTAAGATTCCGGCCGGCAGCTGAGCTTCATCTTAGTCCGCCAAGGGCTGGTAGCGATGGCCTCGAAATTGGGCGGTTACCTGAGAAAACCCGCCTTAACGCATAGCCTTCTTACATAGAGCATTACCGACCCGGAAAGCAACTGGGTTGCTACCTGAGTTACGTCGTGTAGGGAAAGAGTGTAGATCTCGGTGGTCGCCGTATCATTAAAAAAAAAAACAAATA
>DOLC01000047.1 GCA_003509545.1 Peptococcaceae bacterium | reverse complement strand
CTGGCCCTTCCATTATGTCTAACCGTCAAACAAGGCACGGTGCTCCCTGTTTTGGGTAAGGTGCCCGGGTGGTATCTGGTGCAGCTCTCCGACGGAAGACGCGGTTGGATCAGCGCCGACTGGGTGGAACCCGTGGCGGTTCCTCCGCCCTCTGACGGAGGGGGGGGAGGTCAAAAGGAAGAGGCCACAAGCTATGTAGCCGTGGTGGGTTCCAAACCGGTGGCCGTCCTGGCCGGGCCCGGCCCCGTCTACCGCGAGGTGGCCACGGCACCAGCGGGCTCCCAGCTGCGGGTGGTGGGAGAGGAACAGGGTTGGATACAGGTACGGCTGGATACGGGCCTTACGGGCTGGGTACCGGCCACCTTGGTTACCCTTAAACCCTGGAAAGGCGACCAGGAGAAGGACGAAGGTGGTTCCCTCCGCATCACCGGGGTGCAGGTAAAACCCCTAGGGGAAGGAGTGCAGGTGTGGGTTCAAGGTACCCAGGCCTTCAGCTACCAGAGCCTGCGGCTATACAACCCGGAAAGGCTGGTATGGGATATTCCGGGCGCCGTGCTGGACGTGCCTCCTGACGGACGCGAGATCCCAGTGGGAATCAACGGTGTGGCCCGGATCAGAATGAGCCAGTTTACCCCCGATACGGTTCGGGTGGTGGCCGATCTTACCACTTCCTTGAAATTCGTCGTCCAGGAGGCGCCGGAAGGTAAGGGGAGGATCTTTTTCGTGGAGAAACCTTCCCTGAAGAATGTCGTAATAGTTCTGGATCCCGGCCACGGTACCGATCCTGACGGCCGGGATCCGGGGGCCGTCGGGCCCGGCGGCACCCTGGAAAAGGACGTCAACCTGGCCATCGCCCTAAAACTTGCGGATCTTTTGAGGGCCGAGGGAGCCAAAGTATACCTCACGCGCGAGGGCGAGACAACTCCCTACAGGCTGGCCGAACGGGCTTTTTACGCCAACGAGCTGGGAGCGGACGTCTTCTTAAGCATCCATTGCAATGCCTCTCTCAATCCCGAAGTAGGAGGCACCTCCACCTATGTTTACGCTCCCCCGGGTACGGAACTCGGCCAGCAGAGGGAGGAACGGTTGCGCCTTGGCCGCAGCATCCAGAGCGCCCTGGTGGCTGCCCTGGGCCTCCGGGATATTGGGGTGCTGGAAGCCAATTTTTCCGTGCTGCGTAACACTAAGATGCCCTCGGCCCTCGTGGAAGTGGCCTTCATCTCTAATCCCCAGGAAGAGAAATTATTGAGGGATCCGGCCTTCCAAGCCAGGGCGGCGGAGGGCATCCTGGAGGGCTTGAGGAGGTATTTCAGTTCATAACGTCCACCGGGCAGCTTCCTTGTCAGCGCTTATTTTCTCTGTTAGAATGGCTTAGGTGCACCGGTAAACGGGTGCTAGAGGCGACAATGGTTACATATATAGTAAAAGATTTAGCAGCCTTCGTCGTAGCAAGGTTATACCTTATGGGGGAGATGAACAAGGGTGCTGCCAGAACAGCCGGTGGGCGTGTTCGATTCGGGGGTCGGAGGATTAACGATAGCCCGGGAAATAGTGCGCCAGCTTCCGGCAGAAACTATTCTTTACTACGGTGACACGGCCCATGTGCCTTACGGATCTAAAAGGGTAGACGAGCTGATAAGGTATGCCGATGCCATCGTGGCCTATCTGGTGGAACAAGGAGTTAAGGCCATAGTTGACGCCTGCAACACCACGTCTGCTGTAGCTTTAAATTATCTCCAGAGTAAATACAGCGTTCCCATTATCGGGGTCATCGAGCCCGGGGTTCGGGATGCCCTGGCCGTGACCCGCAACGGGCGTATCGGCGTGCTGGCCACAGAAGCCACCATTGCCAGTGGCCTTCATGCTCGGCTGCTTCAGTCCCTGGAGCCCCGCCTAAAAGTTTATCCCCAGGCATGTCCCCGACTGGTACCGTTGGTGGAAGCGGGGATAGTGGATGGGCCGGAGGCTCTACAGGCGGTGACCGAGTATGTAGAACCCCTGGTAAAGGAGGGTATTGATACACTCCTTTTGGGTTGCACCCATTATCCTTTTTTGGCGCCGGTCATCCAAGAGGTGGCGGGAGAGGGGGTAACCCTGGTAGATCCGGCGGCGAGCACCGTCCGGCAACTGGGCGACCTCCTCAAGGGGCACGGTGGCCTGCGTCACGTTCACGGCTCCCGGGCCCATACCTTTTTGGTAAGCGGCTCGGCGGGAGGTTTCCGCAGGGTGGCGCAAAAACTTTTGGGCTGGCCGGAGCTCATGGCCACACGCCGCGTAAAGCTCCTGGACTGACCTGCAGGAAAGGGGATGATGGGGTATGATCAGAGGTGACGGCCGGGGAGCCCGGGAGCTGCGCCCGGTGGATATCGAACCCGGCTACTTAAAATACGCCGAGGGTTCGGCCTTAATTACTCTGGGAGAGACTAAGGTCTTGTGCAGTGCCAGCGTGGAAGAAAAGGTGCCGCCCTTCCTCAAAGGTTCGGGAAGGGGATGGATAACGGCTGAGTATTCCCTGCTCCCCCGGTCCACCAAGGAAAGGACGATCCGCGAGGCGGCCAAGGGGAGGGTGAGCGGCCGTACCCATGAAATCCAGCGCCTCATCGGCCGCGCCCTACGCAGCGTGGTCGAGCTGGATGTTTTAGGGGAGAGGACCATCTGGGTGGACTGCGATGTGATTCAAGCCGATGGGGGTACCAGAACTGCGGCCATCACCGGCGGATTCGTGGCCTTGGTGGAGGCCCTACACAGGCTCCGAGAAGCCAGCGCAATCCCTCGTCTGCCGGTGCGGGATTTTCTGGCCGCCACCAGTGTGGGTATAGTGGGGGGAGAAATCCTCCTCGATCTGGCCTTTGAGGAGGACGCCATGGCCCAGGTGGATATGAACGTGGTGATGACGGGAGGCGGCCGGCTCGTAGAGGTCCAGGGCACGGCGGAAGGGGATACCTTTTCCCGGGCCGAAATGGAGGCCATGCTGGACCTAGCCCACTTAGGAATCGAGAAGCTCATCCAGGCCCAGAAAAAGGCCTTGGGAGATATAGCCTTAAAGGTGGGAGCTAAGAATGGAGAAGAAATTGGTCCTGGCGACGCGCAACAGGGGTAAGGTTAGGGAGTTCGAGGAGCTCCTGGCCCCCCTTCGGCTGGAGATATATTCCCTCCTGGATTTTCCCGGCCTTTCCTTGCCCCCCGAAACAGGTTGCACTTTCGAGGAGAATGCCCTTTTTAAAGCCCGGTTGGTGTCCAGCTGGTTGGGGCTTGCCGCCCTAGGGGACGATTCCGGGCTGGAGGTCGAAGCCTTGGGCGGTGCCCCAGGGATCTATTCGTCCCGCTTCGCCGGGGAAGGGGCCGATGATGCCCGCAACAACGACAAACTTCTGCGCCTCCTGGAACCTTACCCGGAGGAGCGCCGCCGGGCCAGGTTTTGCTGCGTTCTAGCCTTATGTACGGCCCAGGGCGACACCTATACGGGCCGCGGCTTCCTCGAAGGAGTTATTACCAGGGAGCCCCGCGGCCGGGAGGGCTTCGGCTACGATCCCCTGTTTTTGCTTCCCGAGTGGGGCAAGACCCTGGCGGAGCTGGGACCGGAGGTCAAGAACACCATCAGCCACCGGGCCCGGGCTGTCCGCGACCTGTGGGCTGTTCTAGAGAAGGTTTTTGCAAGTTGAGGTGTCCCCGCCTTTTAGCCGGGGTATGTTTGGGCCGTCGCCGGGATACCTTTTAGGCCGAGGTAGGCCTTCGCCTCCGGGCCTCGTGGGGCTTCCCGGCAGAAGGTAAGCCTGGTGCCCCGGTAGCCGCCGCCAGGCCTCTTGAGGCGTGGAGGCCGGTTCCCCTGTCTTGGACTTAGTTTCGGCGCCCTGCGGGTTTAGTCCCCCGTTTCCGGGCTTGGCCCGTCGGGCGGAAGGGGAGACTAAGGATACCTGGCTGCGGATAGCTGAGTTATCCCCACTTTTTGCAGAGCAGGCCTGCTTGGGCTTGGAAGCGAGCGAGCAAGCTTTCGCGGCTAGCCCAGGCTTTAAGCTTGGCGAAAGGCTTAAAGCTTGGCCCGAGGCCATGCATCCCAGATCGGAAGAGCGGCGGGTAGGGAAAGAGGGTAGATCTCGGTGGGCGCCGTATCATTAAAAAAAAAAGTCGTGTAGGG
>DOLC01000117.1 GCA_003509545.1 Peptococcaceae bacterium | reverse complement strand
GAGAAGTTATTTTCGAGGTAGAATTAAACAGAGGACATATAACATCCCCCGGCCGAATAGGATTATCCAGGAGGTGCGGGGGATGTTTGTTCTTTTGCGCCGGAGGGTTTTCCGGCAGGCCGTGGCCTGCCTGTTGCTCTTTTTGGCGGGCATGCTGGCCGGCGGGTACCTGGCCGACCGGCCCCCCCTGGCCGTGCTGGTGGGCCGGGCCAAAAGGTTGCTACCCATTTACAGTGTGGAAACCCAGGAGAGAAAGGTGGCCCTCTCCTTTGATGCCACCTGGGGAGCTCAGTATACGCCCAGAATCCTGGAGATCCTGCGGCAGCATAGCGTAAAGACCACCTTTTTCCTCACCAACATCTGGCTCGAGAAATACCCCGACGTGGCCAAGAAAATCGCCGCTGAGGGCCATGAGATCGGCCTCCACTCCGCCACCCACCCCCACTTTACATCCCTCTCAGAAGAGGAGATGGAGCGGGAGCTCCGGGAAAACCACCGCTTGGTGGAGGAAATTACCGGGTACAGGCCGGAGCTCTTCCGCCCGCCTTTTGGCGACTACAATGACACCGTCATCCGGGTGGTCCAGCGCCTCGGATACAAGGCCATCCAGTGGGATGTGGACTCCCTGGACTGGCAGGAACACTTGTCGGCCGACGACATTTACCGGCGGGTAGTGGAGGGCATCAAACCCGGCTCCATCGTCCTCTTCCACAACAACGGGAGGTATACGGCGGACGTCCTGGGCCCCCTCCTGGAGAAACTCAAGGCCGACGGTTATCAGGTGGTACCGGTGTCCGAACTGCTGATTAAGGGGGACTACTATGTGGACCATGCGGGAGTGCAGCGGCCGGCCCTGTAAGCGCAGCCTTCCGGCCAAGGCCCCGCCCACGAGGCCGTTGCTGCTAGCGCGAGCTAAACAGAGCTTGGGCCAAAGTAGGGATACGCTAAGGGGAATTTCCATGTACCCCCGTTTTCATAACGGCGATTTAGCTCGTAAGCGAGCGACTTGAGCCGAGCCCAAGACCAAACTCAGCGAAATTGAGGCCGGAGGCGTGGCCGAGGCCATGGACGGCCGAGGCCGGCTCCTGAGGCATGGAAGCCGAATGAGCCGGGAACCCCGCCGGAGGCCGAAAATTGAGCTAAAGTTTGGTCCGCGGAGCTCACGGAGCGAGCGGAGCTAAATCGCTCCTGGGCGAAAAGGCGGGACACGCCAAGGGAAAATTGCCTTGGAGGCCCTATTTTATCGTGTTATAATAAGCACCAAAGGACGAAAGAAACGGGAGTTTAACAAAGTGGGGCTTAAAAAAGGTCGCCGCCGGGCACCCCTGTGGGAGGCTATGAAAGCATATCTGGAGCGGGGACCGGCTTCCTGGCATACCCCGGGACACGGGGGCGGCCGGGGGGCCTGGCGGGACTTTTACCGCCGCCTGGGGCCGGAGGTCTTTCGGATGGATTTGACCGAGGTTCCCGGTCTGGACAACCTTCAGGAGCCCCGGAGCGTTATCAGAGAAGCCCAGGAGCTGGCGGCGGCCTTCTTCGGGGCGGGCCGCACCTTTTTCCTGGTCAACGGTGCCAGTGCCGGGATTGCGGCCGTAATCCTGGCCACCTGCCGTCCCGGAGACGCCGTCCTCATGCCGCGGTACGCCCACCGCTCGGTCTTCGCCGGGCTGATTTTAAGCGGCGCCCGGCCCGTATACTTGGAAACCGTCTGGCTCCCGGACCTGGACATGGTTTTAGGGGTCGAGCCGGCGGCTGTGGAGAGGGCTCTGGAGGATAATCCCCGGGCCCGGCTCCTTTTGCTGGTACACCCTACCTACGAGGGAATGGTACCCCCTACCCGGAGCCTGGTGGAGCTGGCCCACGGCCGGGGGGCAAGGGTGCTGGTAGATGCCGCCCACGGAGCCCATTTCGGCTTGGACCCGCGGCTGCCCCCTTCGCCCCTGGCCCTGGGGGCCGATTACGTGGTTCACGGTACCCACAAGACTCTGGGAGCCCTTACCCAGGCTGCTATGCTCCACCTGCGGCCCGGGCTGGAGGGCGGTGAAATCGAACAGGCCCTGGGCCTGCTGCAGACCACCAGCCCTTCCTACCTGCTCCTGGCTTCCCTGGACGCGGCCCGCGTCCGGGCGGAAGGGAGGGGGAGGAGGGACTGGGCCCGGGCCGTGGACAGGTCCCTGGAGCTGCGCCGGGAATTGCAAGACCTCGGCCTTCCCCTTCTGGAAGGGCGGGACGTACGGTCCGCGGCCGTGGCCGATACGGACGTCACCAGGTTGGTCCTTCCTGCCGGCCCCCTGGGCATGACGGGGCCGGAGCTGGCCCGGGCCCTCCGGGAGCGGGGCCAGGAAATGGAGATGGCGGCGGATAAGTATGTCGTGGGAATCCTTACCCCGGCCCACCGGCAGGCCGTTGTTAGGGGATTCCTTCGGGCCCTGGAGGAGATCGCCGGAGAGGCCATGTCTTCCGGAGTTCCCGCCGGGCCGGCCCCCGGTTGGCCCGCGGTCGGGTGCCGGACTCTGCCGCCGGTGGCCCTGACCCCCCGGGAGGCCTTTCAGGCCGCCCACTACACTTTGCCCTTAGAGGAGGCGGTGGGGCGGGTGGCGGCCGAGCTGGTGGCTCCCTGCCCGCCGGGGGTGGCCCTGGTGGCGCCGGGGGAAGTGCTTACGCCGGAAATCGTGGAAAGGCTGGCCCTCCTCAGGGGGCCGGGAAGCAAGATACGGGTAGTGGACGCATGAAGGGTATGTTCATCACCTTTGAAGGGCCGGACGGCTCCGGGAAGACCACCCAAATGGAGCTGTTGGCCAGGCATCTTGAGCTTAAGGGTTTTAAGGTTCTTTGCACCAGGGAGCCCGGGGGCACTCCCCTGGCCGAGGCCATACGCCGTCTTCTTTTGTCGCCGTGGCCGGAGCAAGTGCTGGGCATCACCGAGGTGTTTCTCTATGCCGCCGGCCGCGCCCAGCACGTCCGGGAAAAGCTGCTCCCGGCCCTGGAGGCCGGCCGGATAGTGCTGTCGGACCGCTTTGTGGACTCCTCCGTGGCCTACCAGGGGTTCGGCCGGGGGCTGGATCCCGGGCTGGTAGGCCGGATCAACGAACTGGCCACGGGTGGGTTGACCCCCCGCCTTACCCTCCTTCTGGACCTGCCGCCGGAAGAGGGATTGCGGCGCCGGAGGGCCGCGGAAAGGAAGGACGGTCCGGACCGCTTCGAGGAGGAGGACCTGGACTTTCACCGGCGGGTGAGGGAGGGTTACCTGGAACTGGCCCGGCGGGAGCCCGGGCGCATCAAAATCATCAATGCCGCGGCCTCCAGGGACGAAGTGTTCCGGCAGGTCCGGGAGGCGGTGGAGCCCCTCCTCGAAGGACCTTGAGAGAGTCCGGAGAGACCGGCCGGGGTAGGGGGCTGTGGGCTCTCCCGTGCTGTAAGTAAAAGGGATTTTGGGAGCTGAAGCCCGATGGCAGTGCAGGAAAGGCTGGAGAAGGCCCTGGCGGCCGGACGCCTTAGCCATGCTTACCTCCTTGTGGGCGGCGAGGCGGGGGAAAAATTAAGAACGGTGCGGCAGATAGCGGCGGCGTTGAACTGCCCCCACCGGGACGGGGGGCGGGCCTGCGGCCGCTGCCCTTCCTGCCGCCAGATGGAGGCCGGCTGTCACCCCGACTACCATTTGATAGAGCCCCGGGGGGCCAGTATTAAAATCGACCTGGTGCGGAAACTAGAAAGAGAACTCCGCCTCAAGGCCTTCCAGGGGGGAGCCCAGGTGGTGGTCTTCCACCCGGCGGAAACCCTCACGCCGGAAGCGGCCAACTGCCTCCTCAAAATCCTGGAGGAGCCGCCGGCGGGCGTTTATTTCTTCCTCCTGGCCGCCCAACCGGCCCTCCTCCTTCCCACGGTAGTTTCCCGCTGCCAGGTTTTGTCATACGGCAGGGGGCGGGCGGGGGAAGAAGGTGGCCGGTCCCTGTGGGAGGAAGTGCTGGTTTCGGAACTGGGCCGGCTGATGACGTCCGTCCTCCCGCGGCTGGAAAAGGAAGAGGACATCCTGTCCGTGTTAGACGGGCTCATGTTGGCCTGCCGGGAGCAGCTGGTATGGGAGCTCACCCGGGAGGAAGGGCTGCTTCTGGAGGGAGGGCCCCTTCCTCCACACCCGGCGGGGATTTCCCTATCCCCGGCCGTCCTTTGGAGGTGTTACCGCCATCTCCGCCGGATCCGTGCCGTGTTGGAACAGAACGCCAACCGCCGCCTGGCCTTGGAAGTGCTCCTCCTCAACCTTCACCGGGAGATACATTCTGCATAGAGGGCGCCGGGCGGTTCCCGGAGGCCCCCTCGGCCGGGGCGTGACGGGAAAGGGCTCCGGGCGACCCTTACCGGGGTTATTCTAGGGTGAGAAAGAAGGGAAAGAAAGATTGTCAACGGTGGTGGGAGTGCGCTTCAAAAAGGCGGGTAAAATCTATTACTTCGATCCCGCCGGCTTGGAGCTTAAGATAGGGGACAAGGTTATCGTGGAAACGGCCCGGGGACTGGAATACGGGGAAGTAGTGGTCGGTCCCCGGGAAGTGCCGGAGGAATCGGTGGTTCAGCCCTTGAAACCCGTGATCCGGAAGGCCACCGCCGCCGACGAGGCCCGGGTGGACCTCAACCGGCGGCGGGAGAGGGAAGCCTTTGCCATCTGCCAGCAGAAAATCGCCGAGCACGGTCTGCCCATGAAATTGATCGATGTGGAATTTACCTTCGACGTGAGCAAGATCATCTTCTACTTCACGGCCGAGGGGAGGGTCGATTTTCGCGAGCTGGTGCGGGACCTGGCCTCCGTCTTTCGTACCCGCATTGAGTTGCGCCAGATAGGGGTGCGGGACGAGGCCAAAATGCTGGGGGGGTTGGGCTGCTGCGGGAGGGAGTTATGCTGTGCCTCCTTTTTGGGGGAATTCGAACCGGTATCCATCCGCATGGCCAAAGACCAGTGCCTATCCTTAAACCCCGCCAAGATCTCCGGGGTCTGCGGGCGCCTCATGTGCTGCCTGCGCTTCGAAAACAATGTTTACGAAGAAGCCAAGCCCTTCTTCCCCGAGGTGGGCGACCGGGTGAGGACGCCAGCGGGGGAAGGCAAGGTAACGGGCCTCAACATCCTGAGGGGCAAGGTGGCGGTGGAACTGCCCGAGCGGGGGGTTGTGGAATTCCGGCGGGAGGAAGTGGAGAGCCTTGAATGAGGACCGGGAGACCCGGCTGGCGGAAGACCATGCCGAAAGTCTGGTGGCGGCCCTGACGGCCCTGGAGCTCAAAGTGGTGGAAGTGCAGCGGGAGATAAGGCGGCTCCGGAACTACGCCCGGGGGCTGGAAGAAGAAAACCAGCGCCTACGCGCCATGGTGGCCGAAGCCGTCTCCGGGGGCCAGGGGCAAGAGAGGCTGCGGCTTTTCTACGACCAGGGATACCACGTTTGCCCGGGCCAGTTCGGCCGGGTGCGGGGAAGCCAGGGCTGCCTTTTCTGTCTAAGCTTTCTGGAAAAGAGCTGAGTTATCCCCAGTCTTGATCCCGGCCTGCTTGGCTTTCGCTCGCAAAGGCCTCCCTCGCGGGCAGGACTTTTGCTTGGCTCAAAGGCTTAAGGCAGGCTTCCC
>DOLC01000044.1 GCA_003509545.1 Peptococcaceae bacterium | reverse complement strand
CACATGCCGCCGGCGCGGCTCCAGCGGGAGGAGGAAAACAGCGGGCCGGCATTTCTCGTTAGCCGGCGATTTGGTCCGAGCGGATGAGCAGACTTGGCGAAGCCGAGGAGGGAGGGCGGGGCCGAGGACAGGAAGTCCGAGGCCGGCCTCGAAAGCAAGGACGCTGAATAGGCCGGGAACCCTGCCCGAGCCCGAGGCTGAGCCGTAGGCTGATCCGCGAGGACCACTTAGCGAGCGAAAACAATGCCGGCCTGAAGAGAAGTTATTTTCGGAGTAGTAAGGTGGCGTTCCATGTCCCTTAGTATCTGGTTAGGGGCCCTGGAGCAGGGACTGCTATGGGGAGCAATGGTCCTGGGGGTCTATATGACCTTCAGGGTGTTAAACTATCCCGACTTAACCATTGACGGAACCTTTACCCTGGGAGCGGCCGTAGCGGCCAGGATGATCCTGGCGGGATACGATCCCTGGGCGGTCCTTCTGGTGGCCCTGCTCAGCGGGGCGGGGGCCGGCCTGGTGACCGGTCTGCTGCACACCCAGTTGAAGGTGGCGCCCCTGCTTTCGGGGATCTTGACCATGATTGGACTTTACTCTATAAACCTGCGTATATTGGGGCAGGCCAACCTTTCCCTTCTCCGGGTGGATACGATTTTTACATGGGCCAAGGGTCTTACGGCAGTAGCGCCCTTTGGCCCTGCTTTGCTCGGCCTGCTGTTGATATTATTGGTGCTGGTACTCCTATACCTTTTCCTGCAGACGGAATTGGGGATGGCCCTCCGGGCCACGGGAGATAACGAGCAAATGGTCAAAAGCCTGGGTACCAATACCGGTACCATGAAGCTGGTGGGCCTAGCCATCGGCAACGGCCTGGTGGCTTTTTCCGGGGCCCTGGTGGGTCAATACCAGGGTTTTGCGGATGTAGGGATGGGCATCGGTATGATTGTGGCCGGCCTGGCTTCCGTCATAATCGGTGAGGCTCTGGTAGGTACCACCACCCTGGTCCGGGCCCTGCTGGCCGCCGTGGTGGGCTCGATAATCTACCGGGCGGTCATCAGCCTGGTCCTTCAGCTCGGCCTGCCGCCGACAGACCTAAAGCTTTTGACCTCCCTGATTGTGGTAGTAGCCCTATCCCTTCCCCTGGCGCGGGAGCGTCTGGGGTTGCGGTCCCAGCGCCTGAGGAGTGATCACGGTGCTCGAGTTGAAGAGCGTTACCAAGATTTTTAATGCCGGCGGGGTCAACGAGAGGGTGGCCCTGCGGGAGGTAAGTCTCTATGTCAGACCCGGCGAAGTAGTTACCATAATCGGCGGGAACGGGGCGGGGAAATCTACCCTGCTGAACGCAATAGCGGGGGTATACGAAGTAGAGCAAGGCCGGATATTACTGGACGGCCGGGATATCACCTATTGCCCGGAACATGTTCGGGCGGGATGGATCGGCCGGGTCTTCCAAGATCCCATGAAGGGTACGGCCGCCTCTATGACCATCGAAGAAAACCTCGCCCTGGCCCTCCGGCGCGGACGAAGCCGGGGTCTCAAGTGGGGAGTGACCCCTGCGGAGAGGGACCTGTTCAGAAAACGCCTTTCCCTCTTGGGGTTGGGCCTGGAAGAGCGCCTCTCGACCAGGGTGGGCCTCCTCTCGGGAGGCCAGCGGCAGGCCCTGACGGTGCTCATGGCCACCATTACGACTCCCAAGTTGCTCCTCCTGGATGAACATACGGCCGCCCTGGACCCCCGGACGGCGCGGACGGTCATGGAGCTGACGGAGAAAATTATCGAACAGCACCGCCTTACAACCCTTATGGTAACCCACAACCTGGAACAGGCCCTCCGGACGGGTCACCGCACGATAATGATGCACGAGGGAAGGATTATTTTGGACTTGTCAGGTCCTGAACGGGCCCGAACCACCGTTTCCCAGCTTTTGGAGATGTTCGAACAGGCCAGCGGCACAGCCCTGACCGACGACCGTATTTTGCTTACCGGAACGGGAAGCTAGGCGCCTGTACCCTCGTGGGCGCGGGGGACCCGGGCCCTTTACTAGACAACCTTGATCCCCAGGACGCTGGCCATCTGCTCCAGGGCGAATTTATGGGCCTCCGGGTCGAAGGTGGCCATGCCCTTGGCGTAGGCGACTACCGGGACGTCTCGGTTGGCCAACTCTTCGGCGGTAAAGAAACAGCAGATGTTGGTGCATACCCCCACCAGCTCTACTTCCGTAACCCTTTCCCGATCGCTCCCTGGTGTCAGCCCCAGAAGGTTCTCCAGGTTGGTACCGTAAAAGGCGCTGTAGCGGTTCTTCTTTACGAAGTAAACGCGTCCCGTCCCTTCATAGGCGGAAAGGATCTCCTTGAGCTCTGGGATCAGGTCGTGCCCCGGCGTTCCTTCCAGGCAATGGGGAGGAAATTTCTGAAATTCCGCGTCGCCCGGTTGATGGGTGTCCAGGGTAAATATAACTTCCCTCTCCTGGTCCAGGGCCTCCTTGATCCGGGCGGAAACGAAGGGTATGATCTCCCGGGCAGCCGGGAAGCTCAAGGCACCCCCTTCGGATACGAAGTCCTGCTGCATGTCGATAACCATCAGGACCTTGCGCATCGCCGTCCCTCCTTGAAGGACTTCATCTTGGCCGTATATATCCTACCACAGGGTAACGGCCGACCGCAATGCCCTCGAACACTGAGTTATCCCCTCGGAAGAGCACACGTCTGAACTCCAGTCACGCCAATATCTCGTATGCCGTCTTCTGCTTGAAAAAAAAAAAAAAAAAAAACAAG
>DOLC01000093.1 GCA_003509545.1 Peptococcaceae bacterium | reverse complement strand
GCCACCGAGATCTACACTCTTTCCCTACACGACGCTCTTCCGATCTGGGAACCCCGCCCGAGCCCGAGGCTTAAGCCGTAGGCTGATCCGCGAGGTCCACTTAGCGAGCAAAAACAATGGCGGCCTGGAGAGAAATTATTTTCGAGGTAGAACATGCTTGCCGACGAAAAGGCCTCCCTCGTGGGGGACGAGGCGTATTTTTTGTGCCCCACCCCGTCGTGTGACGTGGTTTATTATTCTCCTTCCGGCCGGTCCTTTAGCAGGGACGAGGTTAAGGTGGCCGTCTGGCTCAAAGAAGAAGGGCCGGATGTTCCCCTTTGTTACTGCCGGGGGGTAACCCGACGCCAGATTCTACAAGCCCTGGAGAGGGGATGCCCGCCTACGCCGGCGGCGGTCATGGAGTTTACCGGAGCGGGGCAGGGGGCAGCTGCGTAACGGAGAATCCGGCCGGACGCTGCTGCCGCCGGACACTGGAGGAGTTCAGAGCCCGGCACGGTCGCGTCGGCCGGCAGGCCGGTTGAGGCAGGCAGGGGAGGCGGCCGGTATGGGAGAGGATAGAATGCGGCGGACCGGCACGGCTAGTTTACCCCTCCACGGCGGCCACTGCCCGCCGTGGTTATTTGAGCGCATGCGCCGGTTATCTGCGGCCATTATAGAAGTGATCGTGCGGGAATTCGGGCCCCCGGAAGTTCTGCGGCGGCTGAGCGATCCCCATTGGTTTCAAGCCCTGGGGTGCGTTCTGGGGTTTGACTGGCATTCCTCGGGCCTAACCACCACCCTCTGCGGGGCCCTGAAGGAAGGGATACGGGGCCGGGAGCGGGACCTGGGGCTGGTGGTTGCCGGGGGAAAAGGACGGACCTCCCGGCAAACCCCCGGGGAGATCCTGGCGGCCGCCGACCGTTACGGGCTGGCCCTGGAGCCGGAAAATCTGGTATATGCCAGCCGCATGGCGGCCAAGGTGGACAACACCGCCGTGCAGGATGGGTACCAGCTCTATCACCACGTTTTTATTTTTACCTTCGACGGCCAATGGGCCGTAATCCAGCAGGGCATGAACGAACAGATTCGCCTTGCCCGGCGCTACCACTGGCTGGGGGAACAGGTCGGGAGCTTTGTGTGCGAGCCCCACGCGGCGGTGTGTTGCGACCGGCGGGGCGAGGTCCTGAACATGGTGGCGAAAGAAAGCGAGACCTCCCGCCGGGTGGTGACCGAACTGTCCCGGGAAAAACCGGAAAAGATAGTAGGGGAGTTTTGCCGGATACTGGAAGGGAGCTCTTCCGGGCTGGTTAACCTCCGGCTCCCCTGGCGTCACGATATTCCCCGGGCCGATTATCTCAACCGGGCCCTCCTGAAACTCTACGCTTCCCCGCCCTCCGACTTCGCCGGCCTCCTGGGCACGGAGGGTGTAGGCCCCAAAACCCTGCGGGCCCTGGCCATGGTGGCCGAGGTGGCCTACGGCGCTCCTGCCAGTTTCCGAGACCCGGTGAAGTACAGTTTCGGCCACGGGGGGAAGGACGGCCATCCCTACCCGGTGGACCGCCGGGTTTACGACCGCTCCATTGCCGTGCTGGAAAAGGGTCTGGCGGAGGCCCGTATAGGGCGGGAAGAAAAACTCCAAGCTCTGAAACGGCTGGCCCGGCTCTACGGGGCTTAAAGGAGGCGGAAACAATAAGGGCCGGGCGGTCTTTGAGATGGGGCTGCGCCCGGCCTTCCTTTTGGTTTAGCCCAGGATGGCCTTGAGGTCTTCCTCGGGCGTAGTAATGAGCTTCAAGCCGAACTTCTCCTGGAGAATGCTCAGGACCCCGGGCGACACAAAGGCTGGCGCCGAGGGGCCGATGCGAATGTCCTTTACCCCCAGGTGGAGGAGGGTAAGGAGGATGGCCACGGCCTTCTGCTCGAACCAGGACAGGATGAGGCTTAAGGGCAGCTCGTTGACGCTGCAGTTGAAGGCCTCCGCCAGGGCCAGAGCCACCTGGATAGCCGAATAGGCGTTGTTGCACTGGCCCATGTCTAGCAGGCGAGGGATGCCGTTTATCTCGCCCAGGTCCATATAATTGAAACGGTACTTGCCGCAGCCGAGGGTGATGATCACACAGTCCCGTGGTATTCTAGCGACCAGGTCGGTGTAGTAATTCCGGCCGGGCTTGGCCCCGTCACAACCCCCCACCAGGAAGAAGTGCCGGATCTTGCCCTCCTTGACCGCGGCCACGATCTTGTCGGCCAGACCCAGGACGGCCTGGTGGTGGAAGCCGGTAACCACTTTGCCTCCCTCTTTGGCCGGGAGGGGCGGCAAGGACTTGGCCTTTTCGATGACCGGGCGGAAGTCCCGGTTCTTGATGTGGGTGACCCCCGGCAGGCCTGCCACACCGCAGGTGAACATGCGGTCTTTGTACGAGTCCTTGGGCAGGAGCACGCAGTTGGTGGTACCTAAAATGGCCCCCGGAAACTCCTCGAATTCCCGCTTTTGATTCTGCCAAGCCGACCCGTAGTTGCCTACCAGGTGGGGGAACTTCTTTAGTTCCGGGTAGGCATGGGCCGGGAGCATTTCGCCGTGGGTGTATACGTTAACACCGGTGCCTTCGGTCTGTTTGAGGAGTTCATAGAGGTCCAGCAGGTCGTGGCCGGTAACCAGAATACCCGGGCCTTCCTTGGTGCCGGTGGATACCTCGGTAGGTACCGGGGCACCGAAACGCTCCACGTGGGCCTTGTCCAAGAGCTCCATAGCTTTGAGGTTTACGGCGCCGCACTGTAAGAGTAGTTCCAGGAAGCGCCCGGCGTCAAAGTCCACGTTGGTCAGGGTAGAGAACAGGGCCTCGTGCATAAAGGCGTCGATTTCTTCATCGCGGGCCCCCAGCTCCCTAGCGTGATAGCTGTAGGCCGCCACGCCCTTGAGGCCGAACACCAGGGTGTCCTGCAGGCTGGCAATGTCTTCATTTTTGCCGCAGACGCCCACCTTGGTGCAACCGGTGCCGCCGGCCGTCTGTTCGCATTGATAACAGAACACAAACATCTCCTCCCCTCTCTTCTTGGGTATTTCCGGAGCCTTCCCCGGCGCGGGAACCACCTCCCGTCCGGCCCTTTATGTTGCCGTGATAGCGATTGTTTAGACTACACTATCCGGAGATAGGCCCGGCGAGATACATCTTACAGCGATCATATTAAGGGAAAACCCAGTAAAAGACTGTGATTTATCTCACACCTGGAAGGGAATTTTTTTGCTGGTTGCCGGTCGGGTTATGTGTTATAATTTAACATCAGGTAATAAAATCAACTATTAACAGGAGGCTATAAACTCTTTCATGTTTCCGGGGCTTAAGAGGACGCGTTACATCGAGGTGCAGGCTTCTGCCCGTACCCGAGAACATCCCCTGGAGAAATGCCCGGGGTGCCGGGAGATCCTGGTGCAAAGGCAGCTGGAAGATAACCTCAAGGTGTGCCCCCATTGCGGGTATCATTTCCGCCTTACGGCGGCCGAGCGGCTGGAACAAACCGTGGATGAGGGCACCTTCCGGGAGCTGGACGCGGACCTTACTTCCGGAGATCCCCTGTCCTTTCCCGGCTACCGGGAGAAACTCGAGGAAGCCCGGCAGGCCACCGGCCTGAAGGAAGCGGTGGTAACCGGCTACGGCGAGATAGAGGGGCACCCCTGCTTCGTGGCCGTGATGGACAGCCACTTCATGATGGGCAGTATGGGTTTGGTGGTGGGGGAGAAGATAGCCCGGGCCGTAGAGGCCGCCATGCGGGAAAGGTTGCCCTTCATCGCCTTCTGCGCTTCCGGAGGGGCGCGCATGCAGGAAGGCACCCTGTCGCTGCTGCAGATGGCCAAACTTGCAGGCCTGCTGCAGGAGTTCGGACGGGCGGGCCTCCTTTACGTGAGCGTATTGACGGATCCCACCACCGGCGGCGTTACGGCCAGTTTTGCCTCCCTGGGGGACATCATCATCGCCGAACCCCGGGCTCTCATCTGCTTTACCGGGCCCCGGGTCATTGAGCAAACCATAGGGCAAAAGCTCCCGGAGGGTTTCCAGCGGGCAGAGTTTATGCTGGCCAAGGGGTTTGTCGATCTGGTGGTCCCCCGCCAGCACATGAAGGCCACCTTGGCCCGAATTTTAAAGTTGCACCCGCGAGGGGATAAGAATGGTTCTCTATGAGCGGGGTTTGGCCCGGCTCCGGAGCAAAGTACAGGAGCTGGAAGAAGTGGCCCGGGAGCATTCTTTTGATTTGAGTTCGGAGATCGGGATGCTCAAGGCGAGGGTGGAAATGATCGAACGGGAGCTTTACGAGAACCTGAGAGCATGGGAGCGGGTCTACCTGGCCCGCCTGGCGGAAAGACCGGGGGCCGTGGATTACATCCAGGCTATTTTCCCCGACTTCCTCGAACTCCACGGGGACCGTTGTTTCGGGGATGACCCGAGTATTGTAGGGGGCCTGGCCACCCTGGAAGGGAGGCCGGTTACCGTCATCGGCAACCGCAAGGGCCGGGACGCCAAGGAAAACTTGCAGTATAACTTCGGGATGGCCCACCCAGAGGGCTACCGCAAGGCGCGCCGCCTCATGCAGCAGGCAGAAAAGTTCGGCCGCCCCGTTATCACCCTGGTGGATACGCCGGGGGCCTATCCGGGCCCCGAAGCGGAAGAAAGGGGGCAGGGAGAGGCCATCGCCCAGAACCTGGCGGTCATGAGCGCCCTTAAAGTGCCCATCGTTACGGTTGTCATCGGCCAGGGGGGCAGCGGCGGGGCCCTGGCCCTGGCCGTGGCCAACCGCCTTCTCATACTGGAAAACGCCTTTTTCAGCGTTATTTCCCCCGAGGGGTGCGCCAGCATCCTCTTTAAGGACGCCGGCCGGGCCCGGGAGGCGGCCGAGGCCCTGAACCTTACGGCCCAGGACCTCTACCGCCTGAAAATAGCCGACGAGGTCATCCCCGAACCCCCGGGCGGTGCCCATCGGGATAAGGAGGGCATGGCCGCCCGCATCAAGGAGAGGCTCGTCTTTCACCTCGAGGAATTGTCCCGGCTGGAGGGGGAGGAACTGGTCCGTGCCCGCCGGGAACGCTTCCGGCGGGTAGGGGCCGAATTCCTCTAGGGTCCGGGCCGCCGGAGCCTTGAGCCAAGCGTTAGTTTGGCTGCCGCGAAAGCTTAGTCGCTCGCTTTCAAGCCTAAGCAGGCCTCTACGGCAAAAACTGGGCATAAGCCGGGGCGTAGGCCCCTATTCTGGCCGTCCGGCCGCTTCCCCCGCCGGTTTCCCGGCCGCGGCCGTGTAGAAGGCGGGGCGCTCGGGGGTCTCTTCGCCGAGGTGGGCGAGGCGCCGGGCATCCTGGACCACCCGCCAGGCGAGAAGACCCGGGTCTTTTTCACCGGCGGAAATTACCGCCGCCACCTCTTCGATGACTTCCTGTTCCAGCCCGGGGACGCCGGCCATGATTTGGCGGGCCCGGGAGGCGGCGTCCGGCCCGCCGCCTTCGGCCAGGTCGTAGAAAAGGCAGGCCGCCACGGCCACCAAGGGCTCCACCCCTTCTTCCCGCGCCAGTTTTTCCGCCCACGCGGCGGACTTCAGGGCCATATTCAGGAGCTGTTTGTTGCCCAGGTAGTTCTTCCTGGCCTCCACCTCCAGCTTATCCCGGAGGACCCGGGGCTGGCGCTGGTAGGTCAGGGCTGCTTCTCCCAGGCATTTGTGGGCATAGGAACACCAG
The DNA here is from genome assembly GCA_003509545.1 of Peptococcaceae bacterium. GTDB lineage: Bacteria > Bacillota > DSM-521 > Neomoorellales > Neomoorellaceae > UBA12545. Next base: position 414 of record DOLC01000093.1, on the reverse strand, counting down.
GCGGCACACCCGGGGTCAAAGCGCGGGTTGGTCACCTGCTGGCGGCAATGGGGGCACCTTAAGGTTACATCGTCCTTCCAGAATTCTATCATCCCCCCGCAGTGGGGACACGGCTCTTCGAAGATATCCTCCGGCCTCCAGTAGCGCCTATCCTGCCCGGGACAACGGCCCTCCACGGATATCACCCCTAAGCTTCGGTATGTTTGCTGCCGGTCTCCTCCGAAAATAGCCTTCTCATTTTCATGGTTCGTGGAGAGGGCGCCAGCCCTCATGAGCGGCTCCTCCGAAAACTACTTGTCTTCGGGCCGGCATTGTTTTTGCTCGCTAAGTGGTCCTCGCGGATCAGCCTACGGCTCAGCCTCCGGCTCGAGCGGGGGGATCGGAAGAGCGTCGTGTAGGGGAAGAGGGTAGATC
>DOLC01000039.1 GCA_003509545.1 Peptococcaceae bacterium | reverse complement strand
AAGCTTGGCCCGAGGGCATGTATCCTTGCGGCCGGCAACTGAGGCAGGATGCTTAAATCCTGCCGGGAAGCCTGCCTTAAGCCTTTAAGCCAAGCAAAAGTCCTGCCCGCGAGGGAGGCCTTTGCGAGCGAAAGCCAAGCAGGCCGGGATCAAGACTGGGGATACGTCAGCTAAATATCCGTTTGACGGGTTTGCCCTTACCGGCGTATACTAGACAAAGATACTTTAATATTCCTACCGGAGTGTGGGAGTGACGGCCAAAAGTGGACTACAGCAAGACTTTGAACCTACCGCGGACGGATTTCCCCATGAGGGCCAACTTGCCCCAGCGGGAACCCCAGATTCTCAAATTCTGGGAGGAAAACCGCCTTTATCAGGCTGTACAGGAAGCCAATAAAGGTAAACCCAAATTTGTCCTCCATGACGGCCCGCCCTATGCCAACGGCGATATTCACCTGGGCCATACCCTCAACAAAATCCTGAAGGACATAATCGTCAAGTACCGCTCCATGTCCGGCTACGACGCGCCCTATGTCCCCGGTTGGGACACCCACGGTTTGCCCATCGAGCAACAGGTTATCAAGAACCTCGGCCTCAACCGCCGGGAAGTGGACGTGCTGGAATTCCGGCGGCGGTGTAAAGAGTATGCGCTGAAGTACGTGAACATCCAGCGGGAACAGTTTAAACGTTTGGGGGTGAGGGGGGATTGGGAGCACCCTTACCTTACCCTGGAGCCGGAGTATGAGGCGGTAGAAATAGGCATTTTCGGCGAGATGGCCAAGAAGGGGTTTATCTACAAAGGCCTCAAACCCGTTTATTGGTGCACGGATTGTGAAACTGCCCTGGCTGAGGCGGAGGTCGAATACGAAGAAAAGCAGTCGCCCTCCATATACGTCAAGTTCCCGGTGACGGATGCCAGGGGCTTGTGGGATTCTTCCAACAGCTATGTGGTCATCTGGACCACCACCCCCTGGACCCTACCGGCCAACATGGCCATCGCGCTGCACCCCGAGGCGACCTATGTGCTGGTGGAGGCCGGGGGAGAGAAGCTGCTCCTGGCCGAGGAACTTCACCGGAAGGTCCTGGAACTGTGGCAGGTGGAGGATTATCGGGTATTAGCTCGATTCCGGGGCGCGGAACTCGACGGCGTGGTCTGCCGCAATCCCCTTATGGATCGGCCTTCGGTGGTGGTGCTGGGAGAGCATGTGACTATGGACCAGGGTACCGGCTGCGTCCACACTGCTCCCGGGCACGGCCTGGAGGACTTTGAAATCGGCCAGCGTTACGGCCTTCCCGTGCTCTCTCCCGTGGACGACCAGGGCCGGTTCACGGCCGAGGCAGGACCGTTCCGAGGCCTTTTTGTGGGGGACGCCAACGATGAAATTATAAAGGAACTGGAGAAGCAGGGGGTTCTCCCCCATGCCAGTATCATTACCCACCAGTATCCCCACTGCTGGCGGTGCAAGCATCCCGTTATTTTCCGGGCCACCGAGCAGTGGTTTGCTTCCATCGACGGCTTTCGCCGGGAAGCCCTGGCTGCGGTCCGTCGGGTCCGGTGGATCCCTGCCTGGGGAGAAGAGAGGATCTATAACATGATAGCCGAGCGCGGCGACTGGTGTATATCCCGCCAGCGCACCTGGGGGGTACCTATCCCCATTTTCTACTGTGCGGATTGCGGCAAGGAGATCATTAACGACGCCACCATCAAGCACATCCAGGAGCTCTTCCGCCGCCACGGTTCCGATGTGTGGTTTGCCCGGGAGGCGGAGGAACTGGTGCCCCCGGGCATGAGCTGCCCGGCGTGCGGGAGACGGCGGTTCCGGAAAGAAACCGATACCATGGATGTGTGGTTCGATTCCGGCTCCAGCCACGCGGCTGTCCTGCGGACGAGGCCCGACCTGGCCTGGCCGGCCGACCTCTACCTGGAAGGGAGCGACCAGCACAGGGGCTGGTTCAACTCTTCGCTCTGCACTTCGGTGGCCACCCAGGGCGAGGCGCCTTACAGGGCCGTCCTAACCCATGGTTTCCTGGTAGACGAAGAAGGACGCAAGATGTCCAAGTCCCTGGGCAACGGCATAGATCCGGCGGATGTCATCCGGGACATGGGGGCCGATATATTGCGCCTATGGGTGGCCTCCGCCGACTACCGTCGGGATGTAGCGGCTTCCCCCAACATCCTGCAGCAACTGGCCGAGGCTTACCGGAAAATACGCAATACCTTTCGCTTTCTCCTGGGCAACCTGTACGACTTCGACCCCGAGCGGGACCGGATACCCTACGGGGAAATGTTGGAGATAGACCGCTGGGCCCTGGCCAAACTGCAGCGCCTGGTGGACAAGGTTACCAGTGCCTACGAGGAGTACGAATTCCATGTAGTTTATCACGCCGTCCACGGTTTTTGCGTAAACTATTTGAGCGCCGCTTACCTGGACATACTGAAGGACCGCCTGTATACCTGGTCGGCCGCCTCCCGGGGTCGCCGTTCTGCCCAGACGGCCCTCTATGAGATTCTCCAGGTACTGGTGCGGCTCTTGACCCCCATCCTGGCCTTTACCACCGAGGAGGTATGGCAGCACCTGCAGGCAGCCGACAAGCCCTGGAGTGTCCAGCTGGCTCCGTGGCCGAGGGTCCGGGAGGAATGGTGGGACCGGGATTTAGAGGCCAGGTGGGACAAACTCTTACAGGTCCGCGAGGAGGTAAACCGGGCCTTGGAACTGGCCCGCCGGGAGCAAGGTTTAGGCAACTCCTTGAACGCCTTCGTACACCTTTACCCGGACGAAGAGCTTTATGAGTTCTTGAAGGCTGCCGAAGAGGAGCTTCCGTCCCTCTTCATCGTATCCGGTGTGCGGGTATGGGCTCCCACCGAACCGGCGCCGGAAGAGGGAGTAAAGGGCGAGGCCTTCCCCGGGTTGACGGTCCGCATTGCGCCGGCTCCGGGAAAGAAGTGCGAACGCTGCTGGAAGGTCAGCGAGACGGTGGGCCAACACCAGGAAGAACCGCAACTCTGTTCCCACTGTGTGGCGGTATTAAAGGAAATCCACGCGGGATAATAGATTAGGGGTGCCCTTTGGCAGCCGGCACTCCAGAGGGAGGGGCCTTCGTCGTGACTAACGGGGAAGTGCTGCCCCTGGCCGTTCCGGTAGGGGTTTCCAATCGCCACATGCATGTAAGCCGGGCCGATTTAGAGTTTCTTTTCGGCCCCGGATACCGGCTCAAACCCTATCGGGAGCTGAGCCAGCCCGGGGAATATGCGGCGGAAGAAACGGTCACCATAGTGGGACCGCGGGGGGTTATCGAGGGCATGCGGCTTCTCGGCCCGCCGCGGGAACACTCCCAGATAGAGCTGGCCGTAACCGATACTTACCGGCTGGGCATCAAGGCGCCCGTAAGGGAATCGGGCGACCTGGAGGGCACGCCCGGTATCGCGGTGGTGGGTCCCCGAGGCGCCCTTAACCTCCCGCGGGGGGTAATCGTTGCGGCCCGTCACATACACATGGGTGAGGCCGATGCCGTCCGGTGGGGATTGAGGGACGGACATCGGGTGAGGGTTTTGGTGTCGGGCGAGAGGGGCCTGATCCTGCACAACGTCATTATCAGGGTAAGTCCCGCGGCTCGGCTGGAACTCCACCTGGACACCGACGAGGCCAACGCGGCCATGCTCAAGAATGGAGACGTAGTTCGAATCCTGCGGCCTTAAGCAGGATTTTTTTATAGGATTCCCGCGTCGGAAGAGGTTTTAAGCGGGACGGTAAAGGGCAACATACTTTATTAAGGAACAGGAGATACATCCATGCCGCTGGTGCGGCACCAGGAGAAGGATGAAAACAACGGGCCGGCATGCAAGCAAAAACAATGCTGGCCCGGAGGGAAGTTATTTTCGGGGCAGCCGCTCATGAGGGCCGGCGCCCTCTCCACGAACTATGAAAATGAGAAGGCTATTTTCGAAGGAGAAGAAAGTGGAGCGCCGCCGGGAAGATGTTCCGCTCAAGGAAAAGATAGAGGATTTGCTTCTGGCCCTGGAAAAGGCCAACTTGGCCGAATGGGTAGAGCTCTACCGCCGCCCCCTCCGGCTGCTCTACTTAAATTTCCTGGCCGGCCTGGCGCGGGGCCTGGGGGTTGCGGTGGGCGTCACCATTCTCGGCACCCTCGTGCTATACCTGGTGCGAGAGTTGGCCCTACAGAACCTTCCGGTTATCGGGAAACTCATTGCCGAAATCGTCCGAGTGGTTCAGAGGGAGATCTATTACTATTGATATTTAAGAGGACAAGGGGAGAAGGGTTTTGGAGCAACAAAAGTTGGAATATTTTCGCCGCAAGTTGCTGGCCCTCCGGGCGTCCTACGAGGAACAGCTGCGCTCCTTTCGGCTGGGCGGCCTGGACGAGGCCATGCGGGAGTCTATCCAGGAGCTCTCCGGTTACGATAACCATCCGGGAGATCTGGGAAGCGAACTCTTTGAACGAAGTAAGGACCTGGCCCTGCGGGACAACGCCTTGCTCCAGCTCCGCAAAATTCAGGAGGCCCTGGAAAGTATTAGAGAAGGGACGTACGGACGCTGCCTTCGTTGCGGCCGCGAAATACCCCTCGAGCGTCTGGAGGCCGTACCGGAAACTACCCTCTGTTTGGAATGCCGTCGCGCGGCAGAAAAGCCCCGCGGGGGGCAGCGCAGGCGGCCCTTAGAGGAAGAAGTGGTGTCTCCTCCCTTTGGCGGCTTTTATGGGGATAGAGGGACGGCAGATAGGATGATAGAAGGAGGGGAAGACACCTGGCAGGCGCTGGCCCAGACGACAGAGCATGCCTCCGAGGCTGGTAGCGGTTCCTACTACGGCCCCCTCGACCTTGACGAGGACCACGGTTATGTAGACCCGGTGGAAGGCATTCCCTACTTTAAGGGGGCCGACGGGATGTTCTACCAGGATGCGGGGGCCTACATCGACGATGAAGGCTACCCGGGCGCACCTTTAATCGGCGATGAAGGATGTGATAGGCTCGAAGACTGATCCAGCCCTCGAGGGAAATCTTCATCGCCGGGCGGGCTGCCGGGACCGGCCGGGGGCAGGTTGTTTACCTTAAGACACCCATGCCGCTAACGCGGCACCATCAGAAGGATGAAAACAACGGGCCGGCATGCAAACAAAAACAATGCCAGCCTGGAGAGAAGTTATTTTCGAAGGAGGATCGTGCGTGATATTATAAGGGCAGGGTCAAAAAAGAAGGTGCAGGGCCGGGCCTCAGAGGGCCGGTAAGGAGGATGACGCCCAGACTTCGCGACTGGGAGGGGTAAAAATGCACAAAGCTTTAACCATCGCCGGTTCGGATTCCGGGGGCGGTGCCGGCATTCAGGCCGACCTGAAAACCTTTGCCGCTTTAGAGGTGTACGGTACCAGTGTAATCACTTCGGTTACGGCCCAGAATACCTGCGGTGTTCTGGGGAGTTACGATCTGCCCCCGGACTTCGTAGCCCTCCAGATGGACGCCGTATTGCAGGATATTGGGGCCGATGCCGCCAAAACCGGCATGCTCGCCAACGCCGAGATAGTGAGGATTGTGGCCCGAAAAATTGAGGAGTACGGCGTAAAGAAATTGGTCGTCGACCCTGTTATGGTGGCCAAGAGCGGACATGCCCTTCTGGCGCCCGAGGCCTGCGAGGTTATGATTAAGGAGCTCATACCCCTAGCCATGGTAGTGACTCCTAATGTGGAGGAAGCCGCCGCCCTTACCGGCCGCCCCATAAGGACGGAGGAGGACATGGAGGAGGCGGCGCGGCGTATCCGGGAGTGGGGGGTGCCCTTTGTGATAGTTAAGGGGGGGCACCTGCCGGGGGAAGAGGTAGTGGACATCCTCTTCGACGGCTTCAAGGTATACCGTTTTGTAGGACCGCGTGTCAACACCAACAACACCCACGGCACCGGCTGTACCTTTGCCGCCGCCGTAACCGCCTTCCTGGCCCGGGGTTTGGAGGTACCCGAGGCCGCAAGAAGGGCCAAGGAGTACCTGGGGCGGGCCCTGGCGGCCGGGCGGCCGGTAGGCCGGGGTTTCGGCCCGGTCCACCACCTGGCAGGTTATTACACCTGGGGGGATTAACCTTTGCTGTTTCCGCTGTTGGTCTTGGCAGTCGTGGCGGGCGACCAACTGAGTAAGATGGTGGTGCGCCGCACCCTGGCACCCTACGAGAGCGTGCCCGTCCTCGACAACATCTTTCACCTCACCCACGTAAACAATCCCGGAGCGGCCTTTGGGCTGTTAGCCCACAGGACCCCCTTTTTCATAGCCGTCGGTATAATCGTAGTGGGGCTGGTCCTGGTCGCTTACAGCCAGTTCAGGACCCGCGGCTTTTATTTACAATTGGCTCTGGCCCTCCAGTTGGGGGGAGCCCTGGGCAACCTCATGGACCGCTTGCGCTTCGGGTACGTGGTAGATTTCTTAGACTTCCGCATATGGCCTGTCTTCAATCTGGCCGATGTGGCCATAGTGGGGGGCACGGGTCTGCTGGTATGGAACCTGTGGCGCCGGGAAGGGGAACAAGGGAGGGAGAAGGAGGAAGGGTGACGGGTCCTTTTTCTCTGGTAGTGGGTCCGGAGGAGGCGGGAATACGCCTGGACGTTTGGCTGGCCCGCCATCTTCCCGATATATCCCGGAGCCGGGTGCAGGGGCTGATAGAGGAGGGCTTGATATCGGTGGAAGGACGGCCGGCCAAGGCCCATTACAAGGTCCGTCCTGGGGACCGGATTGCGGGCGTCATACCGCCGCCCCGGCGCCTCGAGGCCAGGCCGGAGCCCCTGGAACTGGATGTGGTCTATGAAGATGAGGATATCATCGTCGTAAACAAACCCCAGGGAATGGTAGTCCACCCCGCCCCGGGTAACGAAAGGGGCACCCTGGTAAACGCCCTACTCTACCACTGCCGGAACCTGTCCGGGATTAACGGAGTTCTGCGGCCCGGCATCGTCCACCGCCTGGACAAGGACACCTCCGGGCTGCTGGTAGCCGCCAAGAATGATGCGTCCCACCGCTCTCTGGTGGCCCAGCTCAAAGCCCGCCAGGTCAAGCGGGTGTACCTGGCCCTGGTCCATGGAGAAATTTCAGAGCCCGCGGGGCGCATTGAGGCTCCCATCGGCCGCCATCCCGTGGACCGTCAGCGCATGGCAGTAACCTTCAAGAATTCGCGGCCGGCGGTTACCCATTACCGCGTGACGGAGATTTTTCCCGGCTATACCCTGGTCGAGGCCCTCCTGGAAACCGGCCGTACCCACCAGATACGGGTGCACATGGCCTATGTGGGCCATCCGGTGGTAGGAGATCCCAAGTACGGGGGACGCAAGCAGCCCTTCGCGGTGCCCGGGCAGCTCCTCCATGCCGCCCGCCTGGGACTGTTCCATCCCCGCACCGGCCGGTACCTGGAATTCAGCGCCCCCCTGCCGGAGGCCTTCGGCCGCGTCCTTGAGGAATTGCGCCGGATTAAAGAACGGACCTGGAGAGGGGGGGAAGGGCCATGGGAGAAAAATGGATAGTAGTAGCCTCCGCCCTTCCGCTGGAAGCTTCCCTGGTTAAGGGGCTCCTGGAATCGGCCGGGATACCCGTCAGGCTGCGCGGTGAGGCCATAGGGAGGTTATACGGTCTAAATCTCGGTCCTCTGGGCGAAGTGGAGGTTCTGGTGCCCGAAGGGAAAGTGGACCAGGCACGGGAAATTTTAGAGGAACACGGCGGGTGAGTCCGGCACGGCTATAGGGTAGACGTCCATGCCGCCGGTGCGGCACCGGCAGAAGGATGAAAAGGACGGACCGGCATTCTGGTGCATCCCCAGCCTTGATCCCGGCCTGCTTGGCCTTCGCTCGCAAAGGCCTCCCTCGCGGGCAGGACTTTTGCTTGGCTCAAGGCTCCGGCAGGCTTCCCGGCAGAATTTAAGCATCCTGCCTCAATTGCCGGCCGCAAGGATACATGGCCTCGGACCTTTCTTAAGCCTTTTGCCAAGCTTAAAGCCTGGGCTAGCCGCGAAAGCTTGTTCGCTCGCTTCCAAGCCCAAGCAGGCCTGTCCTGCAAAAAGTGGGGATAACTCAGGCCCGGAAGGGCTTATTCGGCCGGTTAAGCGAGCCATATGGTATAATAATATAAAATGAGGGTAAATCTACCAAGGGGGTATCTACCGTGCGCGAAGCGCGTGTTGAAGAAGCCTTGGGACTCCTAGTGTGTCCCTGCGCTGTTATAGGAGCCAAGAGGGGGGAGGTCCACGACCTCACCACGGTGGCCTGGGTTACTCAGGAGTCCATGGACCCGCCCCAAATCACCGTAGCCCTCCATCCCGGGCGATATGTGCTGGAGCTCATCCGGCAGGCGGGAGAATTCGTCCTTTCCCTGCTGGCCCATGATCAGGAAGAAATAGCCGGTTTCTGCGGTTCCCACTCCGGAAGGGATACGGACAAGATCAAGGCCCTGGGGATAGAACTGGAGCCGTCCAAGGAGGTACATACTCCGCGTTTGAAAAGGGCCCTGGCCAATCTGGAGTGCAGGGTTGCAGGTGAATATACCAGCGGTGACCACGTCATCGTGGTAGGCCGGGTAGTTGCCGCCAACACAGATCCCGACCTCAAGCCCCTGCTGTTCTACCGCTACCGGATCACTCCCTGGAGATAATTTACGGAAAGAAGGGTTAACTCCTATGGGTGCTCCTGAACGGGCTGTCCAACGGCACCTGTGCTTCGGCTGTAGCCCTGATAACCCCCTGGGGCTGCATTTAGAGTTTTTCGCCCGGGAGGACGGGTGCGTCGGTACCCGTTTCACCCCGGGCGTATTCCACCAGGGCTATCCCGGTATACTCCACGGGGGGCTGGTCACCACCATCCTGGACGAGCTAATGGCCAACCATCTGGCCCGGATGGGCTACTGGGCGGTTACCGCCCGTCTGGAGGTGCGCTTTCGCAAGCCTTTACCCATCGGCCAGGAGCTCACCTTCTTCAGCAGGCTCGTCAAGAAAAGGCCGCCCCTTTTCCAACTGGAGGCCTGGGCCGAACTGCCCACAGGCGAGGTGGCGGCAGAAGCCCGGGCGGAAATGATGTTAAGAAAGTAAATGGGTAAACCTGGCCTGGATTGACCAGTACTCCTCTACCGGCCGGGGGTTATCGATCTTCTTCTGGGTCAGACGCCCCTTTTCATACTCGGCCAGGGGCCACTGCCCCGTCTGGACGGCCAGGCGGGCCAGATGCACGGTCAGGTGGCCTGGGTAGCCCCACCCCGGCGGGCAAGGCGCCAGGACGTGGAGGTAAGCGGGTCCCTGGGTTTGTGCGGCCTTTTGTATTTTGCGCAGGTAGTCCTGGGGATACCCTATACTGGCCGTGGCGGCATAGGGTATGTCGTGGGCGGCCACGATGCGCATCATGTCCTTTTTGGGGCGGTCCTCACCCCTCCCCCTGAGGCCCACAGGGGTAGTGGTGGTGCGGGCGCCCCGGGGGGTGGAGCCGCTCCGCTGCACGCCTGTGTTCATGTAGGCTTCGTTATCATAGCACAGGAAGATAAACCTGTGCCCCCGCTCCACGGCCCCGGAAAGGGCTTGCAGCCCTATGTCCACCGTACCGCCATCACCGGCCACGGCCAGGACGTGGACGTCTTCCCTGCCGCGCCGCTTGAGACCCACCGCCACCCCGCCGGCCGCCGCGGCCGTGCTGGGGAAGGTTACGTTGACGCAGGGTACTTTAAAGGCCAGCTGGGGATAAAAGGTGGTAACCCCCAGAAGGCAGCTGGGCGTGGTCACCACGACCGTCCGGGGCCCCAAAACTTTTAAGGCCAGCCTGACGGCCAGGATGCCGCCGCACCCGGCACAGGCAAAGGAGCCGTAAACCAATTCTTCTTCCGGCAGCTCTCGGATTTTCACCGCCATCCTCCCTCCGGCCTCATCGGGATTGAGCTGCGGCCACCTGGTGCACGGCCCCAGAGCCGGCAGCCAGGCACCGCCGGAAAATATCCTCTATGTCGGCCTGCCGGATGTCCTGCCCGCCCAGTCCCAGGATAAACCCGACTACTGCCGGCGGCTCCTTTAATCCCAGGAGGGCCGCCTTCACTTCCGTACACACGGCGCCCTCGTAACCGAAGGAGCAGTTGCGGTCCAGGACGGCCACCACCCGGCATCCGGCCAGAGCCCGCCGCACCTCTTCCGCCGGGAAGGGGCGCAGGGCCCGCAGGCGCAGCACACCCACCTTAATTCCCTCCTGCCGCAGCCGGTCGGCCACCTCCCGGGCGGTGCCCGTGGTGGCCCCCAGGGTTACCAGTACGATTTCGGCATCCCGGCACCGGTAGGGGTCCACCAACCCGCCGTGGCGGCGGCCGAAAATCCTGTAGAACTCCTCATCCACCCGGCAGATGACCTCCCGGGCCCGATCCATGGCCTCCTGCTGGGCCTGTTTAAAGGCCGGGTACAGATCTGGACCGGCGCCCACCCCGAAGACCAGGGGCCGTTCGGGCTCCACTACCCTTTGGGGTTTGTAAGGAGGAAGGAAGGTATCTACTGCTTCCTGGGCGGGAATCTCCACGACTTCCTCGGTGTGGGACAGGACATAGCCGTCTAGGCAAACCATAACCGGCGTCAAGACCTCCGGGTGCTCGGCAATTCTGTAGGCCTGGAGGCAGGTGTCCAGGGCCTCCTGGGCTGTCTCCACATAAAGCTGGATCCACCCTGTGTCGCGGCAGACAATACTGTCCTGGTGGTCGGCCCAGATGGTCCACGGAGCGGCCAGACCACGGTTGGCCACGGCCATGACCACCGGAACCCGGCTGCCGCTTACGTAATGGAGCATTTCGAACATATAGGCCAGGCCCTGGGACGAAGTGGCGGTAAAAACCCGCATGCCCGTAACCGCCGCTCCGTAACAGGCCGCCAGGGCGGCATGCTCGGACTCTACCCGAATGTATTCGGCATCCAATTCCCCTGAGGCGATTTGGGCCGCTATCTCTTCCACCACCGGCGACTGGGGCGTGATGGGGTACGCGGCCACCACGTCCACCCGGGCCAGGCGTACGGCCCGGGCCACCGCTTCATTACCGTTTATGTATTCACGCACCGGCTGCACCGCCTTCTAGGTGGGAAGGGGCCTCTTCCGCCATCTGTAGGGCATGGCGCGGGCACTCGTGGGCGCAGATACCGCAACCTTTGCAGTAATCGAGGTCGATGGTTACATGGCCCTGCCCCCTCCGGATGCTTCCCTCGGGGCAAAAAAGCCAGCACAGCAAACAGTTGTTGCACTTGTCGGCCTGGAGCACCGGCCGCACCGTCCGCCAGGACCCGGTGCGGAATTTTAGATGCGGTGTGGGTAAATTCGGAATCATTCCTTGCGCCCGCCTTTCCTGATTTTCTCTCCCCACCTGAAACTAGCCTCCACCAGGCGCAGGTTCTGCTCCACCACCGAAGGCGACAGGAGGTCGGCCGTAGCCCCCTGGACCGCCTCCAGCTTGACCCAGCCTGTGAGGCCGGCCAGGGCGCCCACCATGGCCGTGTTGACCGGGAGGTGGCCTGAGATCTCCCGGGCCATGCCGGCGGCGTCCAGGCAGTAAAGGTTTACACCCGGAGGAGGGGAAACCGCTAAACCCCGTGGAGCGTTGACCAGGGCGGAGCCCCCTGGCCCGAGGCCCTGCCACACGTCTTGATTGCCTAAAAGGGAAGAGTCGAGGACCACCACCCAATCGGGCCGATAAATCTGACTTCTGTCCCGGATGACCCCCTCGGCCAGCCGCGTAAAGGCCGTGACAGGAGCTCCCCGGCGCTCGGTGCCGAAGGAAGGAAAGGACTGGGCAAACTTGCCCCCGTAAACCGCCGCCGCCCGCCCCAAGAGGCGAGCCGCGGTGACCACTCCCTGGCCTCCCCGGCCGTGCCACCGTATCTGCAACACCAGCTATCCTCCTTTGCCCCCTGTTTCACCCCGGAGCCCACCCATATCTTGCCTTTCCTGCCACTCCTTTATTATACTCCACTGCGCCGGGAGGAGAAAAGGCCTTCGGGCCCTGAGTTATCCCCACTTTTTGTAGGGCAGGCCTGCTTGGCTTCCGCTCGTTCCAGAAACCTTCGTCGTCTTTCCCGGGGAGACGTTCATGCCGCCGAGCGGCAGGGCGGATGGGTCCGGGTTTAAGGCTCGCCGGCCTGGCCGCCCCGCCGGATTAGTTCCTGGAGTCTTTTTTCGTAGAAGGCGGCCAGTTCTTCGGCGGCCTCCTGGCTGAAGGCTTCGCTGTACACCCGGTACAAAGGCTGTTCCTCGTCCGGCAGTACCAGGGCCCATCCCTGGGGATAGCTGACCTGGATGCCGTCCAGGAGCTGTACCGGGTGTCCATCTTCTTCGCCTACCAGGGAGCGCATAACCTTCCCTTTGGCCTGCCAGGGACACGGAACCAGCCTGGTGCTGCGGTAAAGGAGGGGTAGGCCGGCTACGGCCTCGGCGAGGGAAAGGTCATGCCGGGCCAGCCAGTCTATAAGGTAGGCCAGGGCCGCCAAGGCGTCGAACTGCAGGCTGAACTGGGAGTAGCGGCCCGGGCCGTCCTCCTCCAGAACGGCCTGGTGCACCAATCCGGGGTGATTCTTCACCCGCCGGATGCGTCCGCCTATTTGGGCGGCCACCATCTCCGCCGCCCGGGGGGCCACCGTGGGCAAGGCCAAAGTTTTTCCCGACGTTTCTTCGAGATAAATGCGGGTAAGGAGGGCAATCTGCCGAACCTCGTCTATCGGAAAACCGTGGACATCCAGGAGCAGCAGTCTCTCGGCGTTTTTGTCGACCACGGCCCCCAACTCGGCGCCGTAACGGCCTATTTCCCGAGCGAAGAAGGGAAGGTCCCGCCGGATCTCGCCCCATGTGTGGCTGGGAGGGAAGTCCAGGCGTATCGCCTCGCAGCCGGCCCGGGAGAGGAGGCGGGAAGCGAGTTCGGCGCTCCCTTCCTGGCAGCCGAGGGCCACCCGCATCCGCCGGCGGCTTATCCTGTCAGTATCCAGGGTGCCCAGCAGGTAATCGAGGTACGCCTCCACCAGGCCCGGCTGGTAAGTACCTTCAACGATTTCCTCGCCTTCTACCTGCCGCACATCCTCCCGCCAGAAGAGGTTTTCCACCTTCCGCACCTCCCCCGGGGGGAGGTCGGCTCCCTTATTGGTCATTAGGTGCAGCCACACTTTGCCCCGGACTTCGGCGTCTTCCTTCAGGTGGCAGGCGCCGTCTAGCTCCAGGGCTCCCACGGCAAACCGGAATACCGGCATAGGGAGGCGGCCCATTTCCACCACTTTAACTCCGGTGCTCATAAGGCCCGCGGCCACGGCCTTGGCCAGCATATCGCCGGCAGGCCCTTTAAAGGGGCCTAAGCCTACGGCGGCGCCGGGCTTGAAGGTAGCCCCGAAGGCGGCTCCCAGCCTCGCCGCCTGGGAGGGGGTAAAGTCCCCACCCAAGAACCCCGGGGCGGCGCTCCCGGTGAACAGGGGGCGTCCGGTACCCTGGCCCCAGATGAGGGATTCCCGTAGGACGGTGTCCTGGCCCACACATTTTTCCGGCCACACCTTCACCTGGGGGCGCACCTCGGCCCGGGCCAGGACGCGGCAAGCCTCCCCCACCACGGCCCCCTCCAGGATCCTCGCCCCTTCCTCCACCGACACGCGGCTCAGGAGAATGCCTCCCTCCGCCCGGCTCCCGGGCCCCATGGTTACCCCATCCCAGAGGATGGCCCGCTCCGCCGCGGCGCCCTCTCCCACACGGCAATAGGGTCCCAGGACCGTGTAAGGCCCCACCCGGGCTCCCGGCCCAATGCGGCAAAAGCCCCCCAGGAGGACCGGCCCCTTGATTTCGGCCGTAGGGTGGATCTCCACCCCTTCGCCCGCTACCAGGCCGTTGCCCCGGTCCTCCCCCACTATCCTTACCCTGACTTTGCCGGAAAGGATGTCCTGGTGGGCCTGCCAGTACTGGGCAATGTTGCCAATATCGCACCAGTATCCCTCCAGGGTAATCCCAAAGAGGGGCTTGCCTTCCTTCAACAACAAGGGGAAAAGATCCTTGCTGAAGTCAAAGGGCCTGTCCGTGGGTATCAGGTCCAGGACTTCCGGCTCCAGGATGTAAATGCCCGTGTTCACCCGGTCGCTGAAGACCTCGCCCCAGCTCGGTTTCTCCAGAAAGGCTTTAATCTTGCCGTCAGCCTCAGTAATGACTACGCCGTATTCCAGGGGGTTCTCCACCTGAGTGAGGACCAGGGTGGCCAGCGCCCCCCGCTCCAGGTGGAAGGAAACGGCCTGCCGCAAGTCGAAATCCGTGAGGGCGTCTCCGCTCACCACCACGAAGGTTTGGTCCAGAAAAGGGGAGGCATTTTTTACGCTCCCGGCGGTGCCCAGGGGAGTGGTCTCCACGAAATAGTGCAGGTGCACGCCAAAGTCCGAGCCGTCACCGAAGTATTCCTGGATAAGGGCCGGCAGGTATTGCAGGGTCACACCTATTTCGGTAAAACCCTGCTCTCGCAAGAGATCCAGACAGTACTCCATAACCGGCCGGTTGGCCACCGGGACCAGGGGCTTGGGTCGCCGGCAGGTCAGTGGACGCAGCCGGGAGCCCTCGCCCCCGGCCATGATGATAGCCTTCATAATCTTACCTCACCGCCTACCCCGAAAATAGCTTCTCACCAGGCCGGCATTGTTTTCGCTCGCTAAGTGGTCCTCGCGGATCAGCCTACGGCTCAGCCTCGGGCCCGGGCGGGGGTCCCCGCCTGTTCAGCATCCCTGCTTCAGAGGCCGGCCTCGGACCTCCTTTCCCCGCCCCCGCCCTCGCTCCCCC
>DOLC01000037.1 GCA_003509545.1 Peptococcaceae bacterium | reverse complement strand
TCCGCTCGGACCAAATCGCTCGCGCGGGAGAAATGCCGGCCTGTTGTTTTCATCCTCCTGCTGGTGCCGCATAGGCGGCATGGACGTCTCCCACAATTTGAGAGAATAAGGCTATAGAGATACTGCCACACGGAGTTCAACTGTGCCGTGGCCTTCTTCTCCAGTCGTTCGAGCAAATTGAGTAAGGTCCACTCTGTAGCTTATCTCCAGCCTATCCTTCCAGAGTGTAACCTTATCAATTATTTGGGCCAGCATTCTCTTCTGGACTGGAACAGGGGCCTCAACGAAAATCTCAAACCACCGCGGAGCTATCCTGACGAATTGCTGGAGCTTTTCACGCTCGTAAGTACAGGCGCTCAGTTCAGCCTTAGCCCCGGCTATTTGCCTTTCCAATAATGCTATCTCCTCCTGCGCTCTTTTTATCTCGGCTGCCATGAGTCCCTCGCTGTATAGGCTTTTGGCCGGGTCAGCAAAATATTGATTCAGCCTTTCCACCCAGTTCTTAAGCCGGCGGTTGGCCTTTTCCCTTTCGGCTTCGAGTTGATTTATCTGCTTCTGAAGCCTCATGACATTAAACTGTTGCCGGCTATCGATATACTTTTCTAGGTTGCCCAGATCAAGGTTGGACAGAAAGGTCTTAAGCTCATTCAAGAAGATAGCATCTATCTTTCTCTGGGAGTAACTGCCTTGTCCAGGGCAAAACTCCTTACCTATCCTGGCGTGAGTTATACAGCGGTAACAAGCGCGCTCATAGATGTAAGTCTTGCCATTAGGCTTAGTTATTTTTGCCCTATTGCTCTTGCTTGAGATAAAACCCCGCCCGCAGTAACCGCACCTTAGGAAGCCGGTAAGCAGCGCCGGGCTATTCAAGGCCCTGGCATCAGGCTCCTGATTCTGGGCTGAGGCTTTCATCTTCTGCATTACTTTAAGCCAGGTTTCCAACGGTATTATAACATACTCCTCAATGGGCTTGGGATTGCCGTGTTCATCCCTGGGAATAATTATCTCCGGGTTATTAAGGTCGTACCGCTCCCTCACTCGACACCGGGAGGTGGGAGTATTACCGGGCCTGGTACGGTTATAGGCTGGCAACCCAGCTATAATGGGGTTTTGCAGCACATCCCTTACCCGTATATCCCGCCACAGTTTCCCTTCCCTCGTCCTTATGCCGCGGCTATTGAGTATCTCCGCTATCTTCTTGCTTCCCACCCCTTCTTGCAGGTAGAGACGGACCATTTCCTTCAAGACTTCAGCTTCACCTGGGTCTATTTCCAGGGGCAGCCCGTTTTTACTGGAAGACAGCCGGAACCCGTAAGGCGGTCTGCCCCCGCTCCACTTGCCCTGCCGGGCCAGGTCGAGCATCGCCTGGGAAACGCGGATTGAGGTATTCTTGCTTTCTGTCTCCGCCTGCCAGCCCTCGATAAAGCGCAGGAGTTTCTCCATCTGGTCATCCACGTTGAGCTTCCGGCCGCCTGGGGCGTCGGCTACGGCAATAACCTCCACCCCCGCCTGGTGGAGCCGCCAGAGCACCATGGGGTACTCAAAGCTGTTGCGGCTGAGGCGGTCGGCCTTGAAGACCAGGAGCACATCATACCTACCGGCTTCGGCATCGCCGAGGGCATCTTGCAGAATATCCCTATCCATTGAAGATAACTTATAGGCCGACACCCCCGGCTCAATATACTCAGCCACCAGTTCCCAGCCGCGCTCGGCGACATACTGCCGGAGCAAATGTTGCTGGACGGGTATGCTGTCCTCCTCGGACTTAACCTGCTTTTTGGTGCTCACCCGGTATAAAGCTGCCGCGCGCAAAGCCTATTCCTCCAGTTGGGCCCAGATCATTTGAGCGGCAAGGCGGCGGAAGGCCTGGAGTCTCTCGTGGGCGTCTGCCGCATGGAGGGGGAATCTATTTTCCACGGTAATATCGCCGTGTTTGCGGGAATAAACCACATAACCTCTCTCTTCTCTTTTATTATACTGTGCCGGTAAGTCCGCCACAACAACACCTCCCTAAACCCCATGCAAAAGAAAAACTAGCACAATCCCCGGTAACTGGGATGGCGGAGGCGGCCCTCCGGCGTCGCCTCCAGGTACTCCACTTTGCATTCCAAGCGGGGTTCCACCCACCGAACCCCATGGATACCCGTGATCCCTTCTACCGGGGGCATCTGAGCTCCTGGCAGTTGCTCCAGCACCGCCAGGAGCTCCTGTTCTTCCTCCCGGCCAAATCCCGTGCCCACCTTTCCCCGGTACAGCAGCCGGCCATCCAGGTATTCACCCAGCAAGAGGGCACCTAACTTACGGCGGCCGCTACCGGGCTGGTAGCCCAAAATAAGGAATCGCCCCTCCCGTGTACGCCTGAACTTCCGCCAGTAACTACAGCGGCGGCCCGGAAGATAGGGGCTCCCCTTTTTCTTGGCCATAACCCCTTCCAGACCCTGCTCGAGGCAAGACTCGAAAAACCTGGTGCCGTGGGTGGTAATAAAGCCGGATATTATGAGGTTATCCGCCGGATGAACGGCTTCCTCAAGGCGGCCCTTGCGTACCTCTAAGGGACTGGCCATAACATTTTGACCCCGGTAATACAGGACGTCGAAGACCACCAACAGGGCCGGCGCCCGGGCGGCCGCGCGGCGCACCTTTCCCTTATCGGAAAGATTTCCCCGCGCCTTAAGGAGGTTGAAGGAAGGACGCCCCGCCTCGTCCAATACTATTATTTCTCCGTCCAGTACCAACGGCTGACCTCTCACCGAATGGTGGAGGTGGGACAAATCCGGAAAGGAACGGGTGAAGTCCTGCAAGTTGCGGGATTGAAGAATGGTTTTCCCGTCCATATAGGCCAAACAGCGGTAGCCGTCCCACTTTATTTCGTATATAAAGTCGGGCGAATCAAAGGGATCGCTGGATACGGCCAGCATGGGCCGGAGCCTATAAACAGGCAGCCCCGTATTCCCTGAGCTCATGAGGTCTTTCGCCGGCGCCGGGAACCGGCCTTTTCCTCTTTTTGGACCATCTCAATGCTGGCTTTAAGGGCTTCCATAAGGTCTACCACCTTGTCTGCCTCGGGCCGGACCGGGACCTCCACATCTTCCCCCGCTATCTTGGCCTCTATCAGTTGCCTCAGGGCTTGGCGATACTCGTCGGTATACTTTTCCGGCCGGAATTCGGCCGCCAGGGTATTAATAAGAGTTACCGCCATTTCGACCTCTTTAGGCTCCAGGCGCACCTCATAGTTGAGCTCGGCGAGTTCCTTTAGCGGACGCAGTTCCTCAGGGTAAATCATGGTATTGAGCATAAGGCTCTTATCGTAAACCCTTACGGCCGCCAGGGACCTTTTGTTCCTTAAGGCCACCTTGGCAATGCCTATTTTATCGGTCGCCTTTAAAGCCTCCCACAGTAAAGTATAGGCCTTTTGCCCTCCGTCGGCCGGTGTCAGGTAATAAGAGCGGTCAAAGTAAACGGGGTCTATTTCTCTAAGGTCCACGAAATCGAGGAGGTTAATGGTTCTAGTAGTTTCCTGGGGCAGATCCTCTAGATCTTCTTCGCGCAAAAGGACATACTTCCCCTTTTCGTACTCATATCCCCGCACGATCTCTTGAAGTGGTACCTCTACCTGACAGTAGGGGCAGTATCTCCGGTACCGGATAGGCGTTTTGCACGTAGCATGCAGATAGTGAAATTTTAGGCCGTTGCTTTCGGTGGCTCTATATAACTTCACAGGTATATAAACCAGTCCGAAGCTGATGGCCCCTTTCCAGAGCGGACGCACACCCCTCACTCCAACCTCTATTACCGAACATCCCGGATTTTTCAAAAGGTAGTATGTCTCCGCATACCTCCTGATATGGAAGGGCCTTGTAAAGCCCCTCTGAAAATTTTTTGCGAAACCTGTTTTAGGACAGAAATATCCCTCCACTGCTCAAGGCAGCAATTTAAAGTTGGACGTCTACGGAGTTTGACTTTTTCCG
>DOLC01000015.1 GCA_003509545.1 Peptococcaceae bacterium | reverse complement strand
CTCCTCCGAAAACTACCCAACCCTGGGCTTTACTTCTTACGACGTACTCCCACCGTCTTCCGGGGACCTTTGCGGGTTCGGGCGTTGGTCCTGGTACGTTGCCCCCTCACGGGCAATCCCCGCCGGTGCCGCAATCCCCGGTAACACCCGATCTCCATGAGGCGTTTGATGTTCAGGGCCACTTCCCGGCGGAGATCCCCTTCCACGGTATAATTCTTATCGATGAAATCCCGTAGCCGGGCCACTTCATCCTCGGTTAGGTCCTTTACCCTGGTATCGGGGTTCACGCCGGTCCCGGCCAGGATCTCCTTGGCCCTGCTGCGGCCGATGCCGTAAATATAGGTGAGGGCCACCTCGACCCGTTTGTCCCGCGGCAGGTCCACTCCCGCAATACGTGCCATCTCTCCACTCCACCCCGTTTCCGTACTTAGCCTTGTCTCTGCTTATGCTTAGGGTTCGAGCATAAAACCATAACTCGGCCCTTACGCTTGATAATCTTGCACTTTTCGCATATAGCCTTCACGGACGGCTTTACCTTCAAAGGAAGACACCTCTCTCATCCTTGCAGCCTTTTACCGGTACCGGTACACGATGCGGCCCCGGGTCAAATCATAGGGGGAAAGCTCCACCATGACCCTATCCCCTGGCAGAATGCGGATAAAGTTCATGCGGATCTTGCCCGACACGTGGGCCAGGACCTTGTGCCCGTTGGCCAGCTCCACCCGGAACATGGCATTGGGCATGGATTCCACCACGGTCCCTTCCACTTCAATTACATCGTCCTTGGCCAAACACTACATCCCTCCTTGTACCGGCTTACTCCTCTCCCAAAAGCCGGGCAATGGCCCGCCGCACTTCCGCATCCGAGACCGGCTGCCCTTGCTGCCGCTTGGCCGCAATGTCCTGGGCCACGCGGCCTACAGGCTGCACGTGCAGAGTATTTTTAATCTTGGGCTTGCCCACGCGGCGCAGCCTGCCGTCTACCAAGGTGATGCGCCGTTCGGAAAGTATATCCCACACTAGAAACGGCCGGCCCCGATCCCGCCCGGCTTTAGAGTATACCAGCTGTCCCACCTGCAGGCTAGGCCCTATAGGCGGATCTGACGACACCTCTTCCCCTCCCTTGCAACCGCCGTTCTTCGGCCCTGCACCGGGCCTTTTTCCCCTCCGGCCGAACCGGGCTACAAGAGGGTGAGGACCTCCGGCCCGTTATCGGTAATGGCCACCGTATGCTCAAAGTGGGCCGATGGGCGCCCGTCCGCCGTCACCACCGTCCAGCCGTCCTCCCTGGTCACCACCTGATAGCCGCCGGCGTTGACCATGGGCTCAATGGCCAGGGTCATGCCCGGCCGCAGCCGGGGCCCGCGGCCCGGGCTGCCGAAGTTCGGCACCTGAGGTTCTTCGTGCATTTGGCGGCCTATCCCGTGCCCCACATAATCCCTCACCACCGAGAACCCCGCCTTCTCTACATGGGACTGGATGGCGTGGGATATATCAGACAGGCGGTTGCCCACCACCGCACGGCGAATGCCCTGCCACAGGGCCTCGCTGGTTACTTCCAGGAGGCGCCGTTTTTCCTCGTCAATGGCGCCCACGGGAAAGGTAGCCGCTGCATCGCCGTAATATCCATTTATTACCGCACCGATGTCAATACTAATAATATCCCCTTCCACCAGTTTTTTTAAACCGGGTATACCGTGGACCACTTCCTCGTTTACGGAGGCGCAGATGCTGGCGGGAAACCCCCGGTACCCTTTAAAGGCGGGAACGGCTCCCCTGCGTTCCAGGATTTCCTCGGCCAGGCGGTTCAGCTCCCAAGTAGTCACCCCCGGGGCTATACGTCGTTCCAGAGCCGCCAGGGCTTCGGCCACTACTTGGCCCGCCCGGCGCATGAGCTCGATTTCCCGGCGCCCCTTAAGGATGATCATGACCAGTCTATTCCCAGGACCTTCCCTATTTCCCGTCCCACCTCTTCTATGGGCCGGGCGCCGTCGATCTCCCGCAGGACGCCCCGGCGGCGGTAGTATTCCTTCAGGGGCGCCGCCTGTTTATCGTAGGCGGCCAGCCGCTCCCTAACGGCAAACTCTTTGTCGTCCAGGCGCTGGGTGAGTTCCTGGCCGCAATCGTCGCAGTGCTCGGGAACCCGGGGGGGATTGTATACCGTGTGATAGGTGCGGCCGCAAATCAGGCAGACCCGGCGGCCCGTAATGCGCTTAAGAAGCAGATCCCTCGGCACCTCGATGTCCAGGACCGCGTCCAACCGCAGCCCGTCTTCCTCCAGCCACTGGTCCAGGGCCGCGGCCTGGTTCACCGTCCGGGGAAAGCCGTCCAGAATGAATCCTCCGTCGCAGTCCCGGCGGCTGAGGCGATCCTTTACGAGCTCGATGACCACTTCGTCGGGGACCAGCCTCCCGGCCTCCAGGTACTCCTTCGCCTTCCGTCCTACCTCGTTGCCGCTCCTGATGGCTACCCGCAGCATATCGCCCGTGGAGATATGGGGTATTTCCAGTCGCCGGCTGATCTCCTGGGCTTGGGTCCCTTTTCCGGCCCCCGGAGGCCCCATCATTACCAGACGCATGCGACTACCTCCTGCCTTTATTTTATAAAGCCTTGGTAGTGCCGAAGCAACAGATGGGATTCCAGTTGCTTCATGGTTTCCAGGGCCACGCCTACTACGATCAGGAGGGAGGTACCCCCGAAGTAGATGTTGATCCCCGTGATGGCCATGACGAAGTTGGGCAGCAGGGCTATGAAGGCCAGGAATACGGCTCCGGCCAAGGTAATGCGGGCCAGAATCCGCTCAATATACTCGGCCGTGGGACGGCCCGGCCTTAAGCCCGGGATAAAACCGCCGTATTTCTTGATGTTGTCGGCCACGTCCTGGGGATTAAAGGTCACCGCCGTATAAAAATAGGTAAAGAAGATAATGAGCAGGGCGTAAAGGCTCATGTAGAGCACCGAACCGGGGTCGAACATGGCTATTACGGTCTGGGCAAACCGGTTATGGGGAAACCACGAGGCCAGGGTATGAGGGAAGAATAGGATGGACATGGCAAAGATTACCGGAATGACCCCTGCCTGGTTCACCCGCAAGGGGATATGGGTGCTCTGTCCCCCGTAGACCCGGCGGCCCACCACCCTCTTGGTGTACTGGACCGGGATGCGCCGCTGGCCCTCGTGCATGGCCACCACGGCCGCAATGACCACTACGGCAATTACCGCGAACAGGAGTACCGAGAGGATACCCGTCGTCCCGGCGGTAATATACTGATAGACGGACACCGCGCCCGCCGGCAGGCGCGATACTATGCCGGCAAAGATGATCAGGGAGATGCCGTTGCCGATGCCCTTTTCGGTGATCAGTTCTCCCAGCCACATGAGGAATACGGTGCCTGCGGTAAGGCTGATAACCGTCACCACGTGGTTGAAGAGGCCGGGCGTAACATAGGCTCCCTGCCGGGCGAGCAGCACGGACATCCCCACGGCCTGGAGGAGACTGAGGACCACGGTGCCGTAGCGGGTGTACTGGATGATCTTCTTCCGCCCCTCTATACCTTCCTTGGCCAGCCTTTCCAGGGAAGGTATTACCACCGTCAGGAGCTGCATGATGATGGAGGCGTTGATATAGGGCATGATACCCATGGCCAGGATGGTGAAGCGCTTAAAGGCGCCGCCGGAGATAACGTCAAAAAACCCGAAGATTAATCCCGTGTCCAGCAGTTCCTTCAGTATTTCGGCGTTAATGCCGGGCACCGGGATGTGGGCTCCCAGGCGGAAGACCAGAAACATAAGGAGGGTAAAGGTGATCCTTTTCCGCAGGTCCTCCAGTTTCCAGGCCTTTTGCAGGGTATCCAGCACCTATATCACCTCGACTCTGCCGCCCGCGGCCTCGATCTTGGCAACGGCCTGACGGCTGGCCGCCTGGGCCTTGACCACCAGGGGCTTGGTAATCTCCCCGTCCCCCAGGACTTTTACTCCGTCACGGCCCTTCTTGACCAGCCCCGCCTCCCGCAGGAGTTCGGGGGTCACCACGGTTCCGCTGTCGAACCTCTCCAGGTCGCCGACGTTAACCACCGCCAGCTGGCGCTTAAAAATGTTGGTAAACCCACGCTTGGGTATCCTGCGGGTGAGGGGCATCTGCCCGCCCTCAAAACCGGGCCGCACGCCCCCGCCGGCCCGTGCCTTCTGGCCCTTGTGCCCCCTGCCGGCGGTCTTGCCCAGCCCTGAGCCTATCCCGCGGCCGACGCGGGTACGCGGCCGGCGCGCGCCGGGAGCCGGGCGCAGCTCATGCAATTGCACCTGCCTCACCTCCCTATTCCACCTCTTCTACCTGCAGCATGTGGGCCAGCTTGCGGATCTGTCCCCGTACCGCGGGGTTATCCGGTTGCAGGACCTGCTGGCCTATCCTCCGCAACCCCAGGGCTTCTGCCGTCCTGCGCACCTTGGGCGGGTGCCCGATAAGGCTGCGTTTAAGGGTGATTCTGAGCTTGCCCAACTGTGCCACCTCGCTTGCTGGGGGTGAACTGGCCGGCCGCCCGCACCCCGGCGGCGGCCTCCGTGCCTTTAGCCTATAAGTTCCTTCACGGTCTTACCACGAAGCCGCGCAACCTCTTCCGGCCTCTTCAAGCTCTTTAGGGCCTCCATAGTCGCGTATACCACGTTTATGGGATTGTTGGAACCGAGGGACTTGGTGAGGATGTCCCGAACTCCCGCCGCCTCCATTACGGCCCGCACCGGCCCGCCGGCGATAACCCCCGTACCAGGCGCGGCCGGCTTGAGGAGCACTTTGCTGGCCCCGAAGTGTCCCAGGACTTCATGGGGGATGGTGGTCCCCCGCATGGGCACTTCCAGGAGGGCTTTTCTGGCGCCCTCCACCCCTTTACGGATGGCGTCCGGCACCTCTCCTGCCTTGCCCAGGCCTACACCTACCCGCCCCTGACCGTCGCCAACCACTACCAGGGCCGAGAAGTTGAAGCGGCGGCCGCCCTTTACCACCTTGGCCACGCGCCGTACGTGTACTACCCTTTCCATCAGGTTGGTTTCCCTGTTTTCCATACGTGTCCGCGCCATCCCGTTCCTCCTTACCTAACGCCGTTAGAATTCTAGCCCACCGGCCCGAGCGCCTTCGGCCAGGGCCGCAATGCGCCCGTGGTAGATGTTGCCGCCGCGATCGAAGACCACCTTCTTGATTCCCCGCTCCAAGGCTTTTCGCGCCAGCAGCTCTCCCACCTTGTAGGCCGCCTCCTTGTTGCCCGTGGAGGAGAGGGAAGTCCTCAGGGAGGGATCCAGGGTCGAGGCTGCTACCAGGGTGCGGCCCTCCACATCATCGATTATCTGGGCGTAAATATGGCGCAGGCTCCTGTAGACCGAAAGACGGGGCCGCTCGGGTGTTCCGAATATCTTCTTGCGCACGCGCAGGTGCTTGCGCACCCTTATCTCTTTGCGAGTAGGCTTCTTGATCATACCAGGCCTTTACCCCCTATTTCTTGCCGCCCTTGGCGCCCGCCTTACCCACTTTTAGGCGCACTTGTTCGTTTTCGTATCTGATCCCTTTGCCCTTATAGGGATCCGGCTCCCGCACCGCGCGAATGTTGGCGGCCAGGATGCCCACGGCTTCCTTGTCGATACCCTTGACGATTATTTTGTTCGGCGCCGGCACCTCTATCTCCAGTCCATCCGGCGGCTCGATTTCCACCGGGTGGGAATAGCCCACGGTCAGTACCAATTTCCTCCCCTGTTTCGCGGCCCGGTAGCCGACGCCTACCAGCTCCAGGCTCTTTTGGAAGCCCTTGGTTACCCCCTCCACCATATTATTGAGGAGGGCTCGCGAAAGGCCGTGCAGGGCCCGGTGGGGTTTAGCGTCGGAAGGCCGGTTTACCTTCAGGACATCTCCTTCCCGGGTGATGGATATGGGCTCCGGGAAGGTCCGGGTGAGCTCTCCTTTAGGACCCTTTACCGTGACCGTGTTGCCCTCGATCTTGACTTCTACTCCGGCCGGTATCTTCACCGGCATTTTACCTACGCGCGACACCTGAAACCACCCCACCTACCAGATGTAGCAGATTACTTCACCGCCCAGACCTTCCCGCCTGGCCTGCCTGTCGGTCATAATCCCTTTGGAGGTCGAAATGAGGGCTATCCCTAGGCCCCCTAATACCCGCGGGAGCTGGTCCTTCTTGGCGTAAATCCTCAAGCCCGGCCGGCTTATCCGCTTCAGTCCCGTGATGACCCTTTCCCGGTTGGGCCCGTACTTGAGGTAAATCCGCAATATCCCCTGCTTGCCGTCTTCGATATACTCGTAATCCTTAATATATCCCTCGTTTTTGAGGATCTCGGCCATGGCCCGCTTAACCCGGGAGGCCGGAACCTCGACTTTCTCGTGATAGGCAAGATTGGCGTTCCGGATGCGGGTGAGGAAATCGGCAATGGGATCCGTCATCATTGGCGTATAGCTACCCCCTTCCTTGCTGTGCCCGGGCTTACCAGCTCGCTTTGGTAACCCCGGGAAGCTCCCCCCTGTGGGCCAGCTCACGGAAGCAGATGCGACAGAGCCCGAACTTCCGCAAGTAAGCCCGCGGCCGACCGCAACGCCGACACCGGTTATAGGCGCGCACCCGGAATTTGGGCTTTCGCTGCTGTTTGGCGATCATGCTCTTCTTGGCCATGTTGATCCCCCTTTATTAACTCTCCCGGAAGGGCATTCCAAAGAGGCGCAGCAGTTCCATGGCCTCCTCATCGGTTTTGGCCGTGGTCACTACGGTAATGTCCATGCCGCGCACCTGGTCGATCTTGTCGTATTCGATCTCCGGGAAAATGAGCTGTTCCCGCAGGCCCAGGGTATAGTTGCCGCGGCCGTCGAAGGAATTGGGCGACACGCCCTTGAAATCCCGCACCCGAGGCAGGGCCACGTTAACGAGGCGGTCCAGAAATTCGTACATCCGGTCCCCCCGCAGGGTGACCTTGCACCCGATCTTGTTGCCCTTGCGCAGTTTAAAGGCGGCAATGGATTTTTTGGCCTTGGTCACCACCGGCCGCTGCCCAGTGATGGTCATCAGGTCCTCCACCGCCCCGTCCAGGGCCTTGGGGTTTTGGGTGGCTTCCCCGATGCCCATGTTTACCACGATCTTCTCCAGCCGGGGTATCTCCATAATGTTGCGGTAGCCGAACTTGGACTGCATGGCCGGACGGATTTCCTTAAGGTATTTCTCCTTCAGCCTTGCCACCGTCACGGGGCTCACCCCCTAACCTCGCACTAGTCAATGACCTCACCGCACTTCTTGCATACGCGAACCTTAACGCCGTCGGCGTTGATACGCCGGCCGATCCTTGTGGGCCGATCGCACTTGGTACAGACCAGCATAACGTTGCTGCTGTGCAGAGGGGCCTCCTTCTCGATAATGCCGCCCTGCTGGAGTTGGGGATTAGGGCGCATGTGCCTCTTGACCTTATTTACACCCTCCACCACTACCCTTTGCTCCGCGGGAATTACCCTTATAACTTTACCCCTCTTGCCTTTATCCTTTCCCGCTATAACCACCACGGTGTCGCCCTTGCGGACATGCACCTTGGGCCGCGTCACGTCGCCATCACCTCGCTTGCTGGCTACCTATAGCACTTCCGGCGCCAGGGAGATGATCCTCATAAAATCCTTCTCCCTCAGCTCCCGGGCCACCGGGCCGAAGATACGGGTTCCGCGGGGATTACCCTGTTCGTTGATAATCACGGCCGCATTCTCGTTAAAGCGAATATAAGAGCCATCCTCGCGCCTTATGGGTTTCCGAGTACGGACTACCACGGCCCGCACAACATCCCCCTTCTTGACCACGCCTCCAGGAGTGGCCTCTTTGACCGAAGCTATGATAACGTCGCCCACGGAGGCGTAGCGGCGTTTGGACCCGCCGAGGACGCGTATGCACATGATCTTCTTAGCCCCGGTATTATCGCCGACTTTAAGGATGGACTGTTGCTGGATCACCGCCTACTACCTCCTTCCCCGCCAGTCTGTCGCGCCAAGAAATTATTCGGGGCGCTCGATAAGTTCCACTACGCGCCATCTCTTCTCTTTGCTCAAGGGCCGGGTTTCCATGATGCGTACCTTATCTCCAACCCGGTACCGGTTTTCTTCATCATGAGCCTTGAACTTCTTGGTGCGGCGGATGGTCTTGCCCAGCAGGGGGTGCCGTTCCACCCTCTCCACCGCCACCACCACGGTCTTATCCATTTTATCGCTTACGACCCGGCCCACCCTGGTCTTCCGCCTTCCTCGCTCCAAATTACCGAACCTCCCCGTTCCTGCTGTTTAAGGGCCTCCTTCAGGCCTGGCGCCGCTCCTTAAGTTCCCTTTCCCGTATGATGGTCTTGGCCCGGGCGATGTTACGCCGCACCTCCCGCAGCCTCATGGGGTTATCCAGCTGCCCGGTCGCCTGCTGGAAGCGCAGATTAAAGAGCTCTTGCTTCCAGTCCAAAACCTTCCGGGCCAGCTCTTCCGTTGTCAATTCCCGGAGCTCACTCGCTTTCATGGGCCTCACCATCCAATCCTACCCGCGTTACAAACCTCGTCTTAATCGGCAGCTTATGCGAGGCCAGACGCATGGCCTCCCGCGCCACCTCCTCAGGAACCCCGGCTAATTCAAAGAGAATCCGGCCCGGCTTTACCACGGCCACCCAAAGTTCGGGCGAGCCTTTGCCGCTGCCCATACGGGTCTCGGCGGGTTTGGCCGTAATGGGCCTGTCGGGGAAAATCCGTATCCAGATTTTGCCACCGCGCCGGATAAAGCGGGTAATGGCCACGCGGGCGGCCTCGATCTGCTGGCTGGTAATCCACGCAGGCTCCAGGGCCATGAGGCCGTAGTCGCCGAAGGTAACCTCGGTACCCTTGCCGGCCTTGCCCCGGGTATCCGGCCGGTGGGGTTTGCGCCACTTAACCCTCTTTGGCATCAGCATTGGTCGCACGTCCCCCTATCGCGGCTTTAACTCTGGTCTGCACCTTCTCGGGTAAGACCTCGCCCCGGAAAATCCATACCTTTACTCCGATCTTGCCGTAGGTGGTATTGGCCTCGGCAAACCCGTAGTCGATGTCCGCCCTCAGGGTATGGAGGGGCACCTTCCCTTCACTGTACCATTCCGTCCGGGCGATCTCCGCCCCGGCCAGCCGTCCCGACACGGCGATCTTGATCCCTTCGGCCCCCATGCGCATGGCCCGCCCCACGGCCTGCTTCATGGCCCGGCGGAAGGCCACCCGCTTCTCCAACTGAGCCGCCACGTTCTCGGCCACCAGCTGGGCGTCCAGTTCGGGCTTCTTGATCTCCGCGATATTCAAGTTGACCTGCTTGCCGATCATCCTCTCGATCTCTTGCCTCAGGTTCTCCACCTCGGCTCCCCCGCGGCCGATGACTACGCCGGGCTTCGCCGTGTGAATGGTTATCCTGACGCGGTTCGCCGCCCGTTCGATTTCGATCCGGGAAACGCCCGCCTGGTAGAGGCGCTCCTTGATCAACCTGCGTATCTTTAAGTCTTCGTGGAGGAGTTCCTTATACTCCTTGCCGGCGTACCACCGGGCGTCCCAATCCCGTATTATGCCGAGGCGCAGGCCTTTAGGGTGAACTTTTTGACCCACTTACTCAATCCTCCTTTTCTGCTACCACCACGGTTATGTGGCTGGTCCTCTTGCGGCGCAGATCGGCCCGGCCCATGGCCCGCGGCTGGTAGCGTTTCCAGGTCGGGCCCTCATCCACATAGGCTTTGGCCACCACTAGCTTATCCCGGTTCAGGTTGTAATTGTGCTCGGCGTTGGCCACGGCGGACTTCAAGACCTTGGCAATAATGCCCGACGCCCTCTTAGGGGTGGCCCAGAGGATGGCTTCCGCTTCCCGCACGGTTTTCCCCCGGATGAGGTCGATGACCTGCCGCGCCCGGCGCGGGGAAATACGGACATACCTTGCCACAGCTCTAGCTTCCATTTTATTCCTTACCTCCCGGATTACTTCAACGCAGTTGAGCGCTCGGTGTGGGCACCGTGGCCTCGAAATACGCGGGTGGGAGCGAACTCTCCCAGCTTATGGCCCACCATGTCCTCCGTGATATATATGGGCACATGTTTGCGGCCGTCGTGTACGGCTATGGTATGCCCCACCATTTCCGGCATAATGGTTGAACGCCGGGACCAGGTCTTGATGACCCGTTTTTCCCCCTTCTCGTTCATTTCCATAATACGCCGGAGGAGTTTAGGATCGCAATAGGGCCCCTTTTTCAAGGACCTCCCCATTCTTTAACCCCCTTTGGCCTCTATTTGCGCCGCTTAACGATGAGTTTATCTGAAGGCTTGTGCTTCTTTCTGGTCTTAACACCCAAGGCGGGCTTGCCCCACGGCGTTACCGGATGACGCCCGATGGGCGACTTGCCCTCGCCGCCGCCATGGGGGTGATCCACCGGGTTCATAACTACGCCCCGCACTGTAGGCCGGATGCCCAGCCACCGGGAACGCCCGGCCTTACCTATCGTAATATTTTCGTGATCCAGGTTGCCCACCTGGCCTATGGTAGCCCGGCAGTTGAGGTGCACCATGCGTATCTCCCCCGAAGGGAGACGCAGCTGGGCGTAATCCCCTTCCTTGGCCATAACCTGGGCGGCAGCGCCGGCCGAGCGCACCATCTGCCCTCCCCGGCCGGGCTTCAGTTCTACGTTGTGGACCAGAGTACCCACCGGGATATTCCGCAGGGGCAGGGCGTTCCCCACCTTTATATCCGCCTGGGGGCCCGAATAGATTACGTCGCCCACCTTGAGGTTTTCCGGCGCCAGGATGTAGCGCTTTTCGCCGTCGGCGTAATGGATGAGGGCAATATTGGCGGAGCGGTTGGGATCGTATTCAATGGTGGCCACGCGGCCGGGGATGCCGTCCTTATCGCGCTTAAAATCTATGAGGCGGTACAGCCGCTTATGACCCCCTCCCCGGTGCCGCACCGTAATGCGTCCCTGGTTGTTCCGACCCCCGCTCTTGGTGAGGGGTGCTAGCAGGGATTTTTCCGGCTCCGTCGCCGTAATTTCGGCAAAGGTGGAGACGGTCATCTGCCTCCGTCCGGGCGAGGTTGGTTTGAATTTCTTGATGGCCATGGCACTCTACTCCCCTTTTTCTACTCCAACCCTTCAAAGACCGGGATCTTCTGCCCGGGCGCCAGGGTGACAATGGCTTTCTTCCGGTCGGGCTGGCGGCCCTGGAACCGTCCCATCCGCCGAACCTTGCCCCGGTCCGGCAGGGTGTTAACCTTCAGGACCTTTACGTTAAAAAGCTTCTCAATGGCGTGCTTGATCTCAATCTTATTGGCATCCCGGGCCACGATAAAGGTGTACTTATTGTCGGCCATGAGGTTAGTGGTCTTTTCCGTAATCAGGGGTGCGATTACTACGTCCTGGGGGGCGCGCATTTAAGCAAGCACCTCCTGCACCCGCTCCACAGCATCCCGGGTAATGACCAGCTTGTTGTGGGCCAGAATGTCGTACACATTGATGTTCTGGGAAGGCAACGGGGTGACCCCCGGAATATTGCGGGCGGAAAGTTCTACGTTTCTATCCTTGTCGGCCGTTACTATCAGGGCCTTATCTTCCCCCACCTGCAGGGCCTTGAGGATACCCACCATATCCTTGGTCCGCGGCCGGGGCAGGCTCAAACCCTCCAGCACGATGAGATTCCCCTCCCGCACTTTGGCCGAGAGGGCCGAGCGCAGGGCCAGCCGCCGCACCTTCTTGGGCAGTTTGTAGCCGAAGTCCCGCGGGTGCGGCCCGAAGACCACGGCTCCCCCCCGCCAGAGGGGCGACCTGATGGTCCCTGCCCGGGCCCGGCCGGTGCCCTTCTGCCTCCAGGGTTTGCGGCCGCCGCCCCGGACCTCGGATCGGGTCTTGGTATCCGCGGTACCCCTCCGCCTGGCGGCGAGCTGCGCCAATACGGCCTCATGGAGGGCGGCCTCATTAACCTCTATCCCGAAGACGCGGTCGTCCAATTCCATTTCGCCCACCTGCTGGCCCTGGGTATTATATACCGCCACCTTGGGCATAGATCTTTTAGTCCCCCTTCACCGAGTTCTTGATAATGAGAAGGCCGCGGCGCGGTCCGGGCACTGCTCCCTTGACCAGCAAGAGGTTGCGTTCGGGATCGCTCTTAATCACTTCCAGGTTCAGCACCGTTACCCTTTCCCCGCCTGCGCGCCCCGGAAGTTTCCGTCCTTTAAAAACCCGTGCCGGCCCCTTGGCCGCCAGGGAGCCGGGGCGCCGGTGATACTTGGAACCGTGGGCCATGGGTCCCCGCCGGAAGCCGTGCCGTTTAATCCCCCCGGCAAAACCCTTGCCCTTAGAAATACCCGTCACATCCACATGCTCTCCGGGCCGGAAGATATCCGCCCTGATTTCCTGCCCGACCTGGTAGTCGGCAGTATTGGCCAGGCGGAGCTCCCGCAAGAACCGGAAGGGCTTAACCTTGGCCCGGGCAAAATGGCCCCGCAAGGGCTTGTTGACCCGGCTTTCAGGGATGGGCTCGAAGCCCACCTGGAGGGCCTCATACCCGTCCCTTTCCACGGTCTTTTTCTGGACCACCACACAGGGGCCTGCCTGGATGACGGTAGCCGGCACAACGCGGCCTGCCTCGTCAAAAACCTGGGTCATGCCCAGTTTCCTTCCTAGGATACCCTTCTGCACGCAAACCAAACCCCCTACAGCTTGATCTCGATGTCCACCCCGGCCGGGAGATCGAGGCGCATCAAGGCGTCGATGGTCTTGGGTGTCGGCTCCAGGATATCGATGAGGCGCTTGTGAATGCACATCTGGAACTGCTCCCGGGAATCCTTATTCACATGGGGTGAACGCAAAACCGTAAAGACACTTCGTTTAGTCGGCAGGGGGATGGGGCCGGAAACTATGGCACCGCTACGCCTGGCCGTCTCCACGATCCTCTGGGATGACTGGTCCAGGACCCGGTGATCGAAGGCCTTGAGGCGAATACGGATTTTTTGTCTGGCCATGGGCCTGCTTACCTCCCTCGTAGGTTGCCCGACATCTCAAAATGAGGGATATGCCCTTCTTTAGAGCCCGGCCGGACATATCCCCGTGCTACGTCTACCCCGAAAATAACTTGCCTCCAGGCCGGCATTGTTTTTGTTTGTATGCCGGCCCGTTGTTTTCATCTTTCTGCTGGTGCCGCGCCGGCGGCATGGATGTCTACTCTATAATCTTAGTTACCACGCCGGCGCCGACGGTACGGCCGCCTTCCCGGATAGCAAACCTCAATCCTTCTTCAATGGCTATGGGGGTGATAAGCTCGATGCTCATCCGGATGTTGTCCCCAGGCATGACCATCTCTACTCCCTCAGGAAGCTTCACTACCCCCGTTACGTCCGTGGTCCTGAAGTAAAACTGCGGCCGATACCCGTTGAAAAACGGCGTGTGCCGGCCCCCTTCCTCCTTCGTTAGAACATATACCTCCGCCTCAAATTTGGTGTGGGGCTTTATGCTCCCAGGCTTCGCCAGCACCATCCCGCGCTCTACTTCCCGGCGCTCTACTCCCCGCAGCAGCGTCCCTATGTTGTCCCCCGCTACCGCTTCGTCCAGTATCTTCCGGAACATCTCTACCCCAGTCACTACCGTCTTCCTTACCTCGTCCCGTAACCCGATTATCTCTACTTCGTCCCCTACTTTCACTTTCCCGCGCTCCACTCGCCCAGTCGTTACGGTGCCCCGCCCCGTTATGCTGAATACGTCCTCGATCGGCATTAAGAACGGCTTGTCAATATCCCGCTCCGGCGTCGGTATATATTCGTCTACGGCGTCCATTAGCTCCCATATCTTGCCGCACCACTCGCATTCCCTCTTCCCACATCCGCATTCCATGGCCTTTAACGCCGAACCCGCTACTACAGGTATCTCGTCCCCAGGAAATTCATACTCGCTTAATAGCTCCCGTACTTCCATCTCTACCAGTTCCAAAAGCTCAGGGTCGTCTACCATGTCTACTTTGTTTAAAAACACTACTATATACGGTACCCCTACCTGCCGCGCTAAAAGTATGTGCTCCCGCGTCTGCGGCATGGGCCCGTCCGCCGCCGATACTACCAGTATCGCCCCGTCCATCTGCGCCGCCCCGGTGATCATGTTCTTTACGTAGTCCGCGTGACCAGGACAGTCTACGTGGGCATAGTGCCTCTTCTCGGTCTCGTATTCTACGTGGGCCGTGGCTATGGTTATACCCCGCTCCCGTTCCTCCGGCGCCTTGTCTATCTGGTCGTACGCCGTGGGCACCGCCCCACCTACCTTCGATAAACAAAAGGTTATTGCTGACGTCAACGTCGTCTTCCCATGGTCTACGTGCCCTATCGTCCCTACGTTCACGTGCGGCTTCTTCCGCTCAAATTTCTGCTTCGCCATCCCTTTGCCTCCTTACTAAGGTGAATTAGTTTAGTTTGTAAGTATCAGGGCCCCGGGCGGCCAGGCCGCCCGGGGGTTAAGGCCCGGGGGACTACATCCCCCGCTGCCTTTTAATGATCTCCTCGGCTATATTCTGGGGTACTTCGCTGTAATGGGAGAACTGCATGACATAGGTTCCCCGACCCTGGGTACGGGAGCGGAGATCCGTGGCGTAGCCGAACATCTCGGCCAGGGGTACATAGCCCCGGATTACCTCGGTCCCGCCCCGCGGCTCCAGACCCTCGATCCGTCCCCGGCGGGCGTTGATATCGCCGATAACGTCCCCCATATACTCTTCGGGGACGGTAACTTCCACCTTCATGATGGGTTCCAAAAGGACCGGTTCGGCCTTTTTTACCCCTTCCTTGAGGGCCTGGGAAGCCGCTATTTTAAAGGCCATTTCCGAGGAGTCCACCTCGTGGTAGGAGCCGTCCACCAAGACGGCCCGGATGTCAACCAGGGGATATCCCGCCAGGACGCCGGTTTCCATGGCCTCCCGTATCCCGGCATCCACGGCCGGGATATACTCCTTGGGCACCACACCGCCGACGATTTTACTGACGAACTCGTAGCCCTTGCCCGGCTCCAGGGGTTCCAGTTCCAGGACCACATGTCCGTACTGGCCCCGGCCGCCCGACTGGCGGATATATTTCCCCTCCGCCTTAACGGCCTTGCGGATGGTTTCTTTGTAGGCCACCTGGGGCTTACCTACGTTGGCCCCTACTTTAAACTCCCGCACCAGCCGATCCACAATAATCTCCAGGTGCAGCTCTCCCATGCCGGAAATAATGGTCTGGCCGGTCTCGGGATCGGTATGCATACGGAAGGTGGGGTCTTCTTCCGCCAGCTTCTGCAGGGCCAGGCTCAGCTTCTCCTGGTCGGCCTTGGTCTTGGGTTCGATGGCCACGGAGATAACCGGCTCCGGGAACTGCATGGCCTCCAGCACGATGGGGTGTTCCTCATCGCACAGGGTATCGCCGGTGGTGGTGTGTCTTAGGCCCACGGCGGCCACTATGTCGCCGGCGAAGGCCTCGCCCACCTCCTCCCGGTGGTTGGCGTGCATCCGCAAGATCCGGCCGATGCGCTCCCGGCGGCCCTTGGTGGAATTATACACGTAGGACCCGGAAGAAAGGGTTCCCGAGTAAACGCGGATAAAAGTCAATTTGCCCACATAGGGATCGGCCATAATCTTAAAGGCCAGGGCCGAAAAGGGTTCGTTGTCGCTGGAGCGCCGCCGGTCCTCTTCCCCCGTCTGGGGATCCACGCCGCGGACGGCGGGTATATCGGTGGGTGCCGGCAGGTAATCCACAATGGCGTCCAACAAGGGCTGGACGCCCTTATTCTTAAAGGATGCTCCGCAGAGAACCGGAACCATCTTTAACGCAATGGTGGCCTTGCGGATGCCGGCCTTAATCTCCTCTTCCGACAGGTCCTCGCCTTCCAGGTATTTAAGCATTAGTTCCTCGTCGCTTTCCGCCACCGCTTCCAGCAGCTTTTCCCGGTATTCTGCCGCCCTCTCGGCCATCTCCGGAGGAATGGGCTGCTCCTCCATGACCGTCCCCAGGTCGTCGGTGTATATCACGGCCTTCATGCGCACCAGGTCCACAATACCCCGGAAATTATCCTCCGCGCCGATAGGGAGCTGAATGGGAACCGGCGTAGCACCCAGGCGTTCCGCAATCTGGCTTACCACCCGGAAGAAATCGGCTCCTACCCGGTCCATCTTGTTTATATAGGCGATCCGGGGCACGCCGTACTTATCGGCCTGCCGCCACACCGTTTCCGACTGGGGCTCCACCCCGCCCACGGCGCAGAAGATGGCCACCGACCCGTCCAGGACTCTCAGGGACCTCTCTACTTCTACGGTGAAGTCCACGTGGCCTGGCGTGTCTATAATGTTAATTCGGCAGTCGCGCCAGAAACAGGTGGTAGCCGCCGATGTAATGGTAATGCCCCGTTCCTGCTCCTGGACCATCCAGTCCATGGTAGCCGTCCCTTCGTGAACCTCACCCATCCGGTGTACCCGCCCGGTGTAGAAAAGGATCCTTTCGGTCGTGGTGGTTTTGCCGGCGTCAATGTGAGCCATGATCCCGATGTTTCTGGTTTTCTCTAGTGGGTATTCGCGCGGCATCCTTTATCACCCTCTCCAATCAGGTTGCAGGCCTCGGGGATCCGGTAAAGCCAGGACCCCGCTGCACCTGGGCCCCTGACCCCCGCAGCTACCACCGGTAATGGGCAAAGGCTCGGTTGGCTTCGGCCATCTTGTGGGTATCTTCCTTCTTCTTTACCGCACCGCCCGTATTATTGGCCGCATCCAGGAGTTCGGCGGCCAGTTTTTCCTGCATGCTCTTGCCGCTGCGCGCCCGGGCGTAATTCACAATCCAGCGAATGCCCAGGGTCTGGCGCCTCTCCGGCCGGACTTCTACCGGCACCTGGTAGTTGGCGCCGCCCACCCTGCGCGCCCTTGTCTCCAACACCGGCATTACGTTCTTCAAGGCCTGCTCAAAGACTTCCAAGGGATCTTTGCCGGTTTTTTCCCTGATTATATCAAAGGCTCCATAGCAAATCCTTTGAGCCAGCGATTTTTTGCCGTCCAGCATAACTTGGTTGATGAGCTTAGTCACCTTGGTACTCCCGTACACGGGATCCGGCTCTACTTCCCGCCGGGGTACCCTTCCCCTTCGCGGCACCTGCTGTCCCTCCTCCTAATCAGCTATCCCTTTTCCCCACTGTGGTTCAACTCTTGGGACGCTTGGCCCCGTACTTGGAACGGCCCTGGCGCCGGTTCTGGACCCCGGCGGCGTCCAGGGTGCCGCGAATGATATGGTATCGTACGCCCGGCAGGTCCTTTACCCTGCCTCCCCTGACCAACACGACCGAATGCTCCTGGAGGTTATGGCCGATGCCGGGGATGTAGGCGGTAACCTCAATGCCGTTGGTCAGGCGTACGCGGGCCACCTTACGCAAGGCGGAGTTGGGCTTTTTGGGCGTAGTGGTATACACCCGCGTGCACACCCCGCGGCGCTGGGGCGCCCCCCTAAGGGCCGGCGCTGATGACTTCTTTTCCACCTGGCGGCGGGCCTCGCGTACCAGCTGCTGTACTGTCGGCATGTCTTTGCCACCTCCTTCCCCAGCCGGCTATTCCTCAAGGATGGCAGCCGAAGCCGAACCTACTTCAATACCGCAGGCCCGGCCCAGCTCCTCCATAGAATCTACCATAACGACTTCAACGCCTTTTTCTCTACAGAGGGCCAACAAGGGCTCGGTCACGTGAGCCTCGGCATCCCGCGCCACGAAAACCACCCGAGCATCCCCTTTTTGCACAGCTTTGATGGTCTGTTTGGTACCCACCGTCTTCTTGCGGGCCGCCCGTATGCGCTCGCAGGACATGGCTAGACCCTCCCAAAAGTCACACGCTTGATATATTATCATTTTCCAGCCGCCGAGTCAACACCGACCATACCTTCTTCCGGCTCCGGACAGACCACCTTGATCTGCCGGTACCGGGCCATACCGGTACCCGCGGGGATGAGCTTGCCGATAATCACGTTTTCCTTCAAGCCCATGAGGGGATCCACCTTCCCCTTAACCGCAGCTTCGGTGAGGACCCTGGTAGTCTCCTGGAAGGAAGCCGCGGAGAGGAAAGAGTCGGTAGTGAGGGAGGCCTTGGTAATGCCCAGGAGTACGGGCCGCGCCGTGGCCGGCTTGCCGCCCGCGGCCTTCACTTTTTCGGTGGCCTCCATGAACTCGAAGGCATCAATAAGCCCCCCGGGCAGCAGGGAGGTATCCCCCGGATCCTCGACCTTAACCTTGCGCAACATCTGCCGGATCATAATCTCGATATGCTTATCGTTAATCTCCACTCCCTGCATACGGTAGACCCGCTGTACCTCCCGCAACAGGTACAGCTGTACCCCCCGCACGCCTTTCACCCTGAGGAGGTCGTGGGGGTTAACCGAGCCTTCCGTGAGCTCGTCCCCGGGCTCCACCCGCTGGCCTTCTTCCACCCGCAGGCGGGACCCGAAGGGCACCTGGTAGGTATACCGCTCGCCGTTGTCGCCGGTAAGTTCTATCTCCCGCCGGCCCTTGATTTCGTGAATGTGTACCACACCGGCCGCTTCGGCGATGACGGCCTGACCCTTGGGCTTGCGGGCTTCAAAGAGCTCCTCCACCCGGGGCAAGCCCTGGGTGATGTCCTCGCCGGCCACCCCTCCTGTATGGAAGGTCCTCATGGTCAGCTGGGTACCGGGCTCGCCGATGGACTGGGCCGCAATTATGCCTACGGCTTCACCTATCTCCACCGGCTGGCCGGTGGCCAGGTTGCGGCCGTAACACTTGCAGCAGACGCCGTAACGGGTCTGGCAGGTGAGGACCGAGCGGACGGGCACCTTCTTGATCCCGGCCGCCAAAATGGCATCCACGGCTTCCTCGTCGATCTCCTCGTTTCTCCTGACGAGGATTTCACCCGTTGTGGGGTGGACGATGTCCCGGGCGGCATACCGGCCCAAGATCCGCTCTCCCAGCTTTTCGATGACCTCGCTGCCCTCCCGCAGCTCCTCGATCTCGACGCCTTCCTCGGTACCGCAGTCCTCTTCGCGCACAATAACGTCCTGGGCCACGTCCACGAGACGGCGGGTAAGGTAGCCCGAGTCTGCCGTGCGCAGGGCGGTATCGGCCAGCCCCTTACGGGCCCCGTGGGTGGAAATGAAGTATTCCAGCACCGTCAACCCTTCGCGGAAGTTGGCCTTGATGGGCATATCGATGATACGGCCGGAAGGATCGGCCATGAGGCCCCGCATGCCGGCCAGCTGCCGGATCTGCTGGATGTTGCCGCGGGCGCCGGAGTTGGCCATCATGAACACGGGGTTAAACTTATCCATCTTCTCTACCAGAGCGGCGGTAACCCGCTCGGTGGCCTCGTTCCACAGTTTGATGACCTTTTGGTAGCGTTCCTCCTCGCTGATGAGGCCGCGGCGGTACTGTAGGTCGACCTTCTCAACTTCTTCTTCCGTCTCCCGGAGGATGTCTTCCTTTTCTTCAGGGACGGCAATGTCTTCCAGGCCGATGGTGATACCGGCCAGGGTGGAGTAATGGAAGCCCAGCCGCTTCACCCCGTCGAGCATCTGGGCCGTGGCCGCGGTGCCCAGTTCCCGGTAGCAGCGGGCCACAATCTCGCCCAGCTGCTTTTTACCGACTTCGCAGTTGTAAAAGCCGAGCTCCTTGGGAATGGGAACCTCCTTGTTGAAAATCAGGCGCCCTATGGTGGTCTCCAGCAGTTGACTGTCCTCCAGGCGGACCTTAATTAAGGCGTGGAGGTCGATGACCTTGTTTAAATAGGCCACGTAAGCCTCTTCGTAGCTGGCGAAGGCCCGGCCCTCCCCTTTGGCGCCGGGCCGGGCTACCGTCAACCAGTAGACTCCCAGGACGATATCCTGGGTAGGCGTCACCACCGGCCGGCCGTCTTTAGGATTCAAAATATTATTGCTGGCCAGCATGAGCAGACGGGCTTCTGCCTGGGCCTCCGCCGATAGGGGTACGTGAACGGCCATCTGGTCGCCGTCGAAGTCCGCATTGTAAGCCGTGCAGACCAGGGGGTGGATCTGGATGGCTCGCCCCTCTACCAGCACCGGCTCAAAGGCCTGAATACCTAACCGGTGCAGGGTAGGAGCCCTGTTGAGGAGGACGGGATGTTCTTTAATAACCTCTTCCAAAACGTCCCAGACCTCGTTGCGCACCCGCTCTACCATGCGCTTGGCGCTCTTGATGTTGTGGGCAAAGCCCTTATCCACCAGCCGCTTCATCACGAAGGGTTTGAAGAGTTCCAGGGCCATCTCCTTGGGTAGGCCGCACTGGTGCATCTTGAGCTCCGGCCCTACCACAATGACCGAACGCCCGGAATAATCTACCCGCTTGCCCAGGAGGTTCTGCCGGAAGCGGCCCTGCTTGCCTTTGAGCATGTCGCTTAAGGATTTTAACGGGCGGTTGCCCGGCCCGGTCACCGGCCGGCCCCGGCGGCCGTTATCGATGAGGGCATCGACCGCTTCCTGTAGCATGCGCTTTTCATTGCGCACGATGATGTCCGGAGCCCCCAGGTCCAGCAGCCTCTTTAAGCGGTTATTCCGGTTGATGACCCGGCGGTAGAGATCGTTTAAGTCCGAGGTGGCAAAGCGGCCGCCGTCCAGCTGCACCATGGGCCTGAGCTCCGGCGGGATAACCGGGATGACATCGAGGATCATCCACTCCGGCCGGTTGCCGGACTGGCGGAAGGCTTCCACCACCTCCAGCCGCCTGATGGCCCTTATCCGGCGCTGGCCGGTGCTCTCCTTAAGCTCCTGCCTGAGTTCTTCGGCCAGCTTGTCGAGGTCGATTTCCATGAGGAGCTCCTTAATGGCCTCGGCACCCATGCCGGCCTTAAACCTCTTACCTTCGCGTTCGCAGCGTTCACGCCACTCACGGTATTCGGCTTCGGAGAGAAGCTGTTTCTTGGTCAACCCCGTGTCCCCGGGGT
Source organism: Peptococcaceae bacterium (assembly GCA_003509545.1). Taxonomy (GTDB): domain Bacteria; phylum Bacillota; class DSM-521; order Neomoorellales; family Neomoorellaceae; genus UBA12545. The sequence continues at coordinate 4,039 of DOLC01000015.1, read as the reverse complement.
CGATTACAATATATGACACGAAGTAAAGCACCCGCTCCAGGGACCTGGGGGACATATCCAGGAGGAGCCCCATGCGGCTGGGAATACCCTTGAAATACCATATATGGGATACCGGGGCCGCCAGTTCGATATGGCCCAGGCGCTCCCGCCGGACCTTGGAACGGGTAACCTCTACCCCGCAGCGGTCGCAAACTACGCCTTTATAGCGCACCCTCTTGTACTTGCCGCAGTGGCATTCCCAGTCCCTGGTGGGACCGAAAATGCGCTCGCAGAAGAGGCCGTCCCGCTCCGGCTTCAAGGTCCGGTAATTGATGGTTTCCGGTTTTTTCACTTCCCCGCTGGACCAGGCCCGGATCTGCTCCGGGGAGGCCAGGGCAATGCGCATGCGCTCAAAATTGCTTACATCCAGCACACGGACTCCCTCCCACAGGGTTATTCTTCCTCAAAGTCGCCGCCCGGTACTACTTTAGCCCGCTGAAGGCGCTGGCCGTAAGACAACCCTTCCTCCTCTTCTTCCACCTCCTCAAGAAGACCCCCTTCGCTTGCTAGGTCGGCTTCCAATTCCACCAGATCCAGGTCATCTCCCGCCTCTTCCTCGTTCTCTTCCGAGAGGACCTTGACGTCCAAACCCAGGCTCTGTAATTCCTTGATCAAAACTTTAAAGGATTCGGGAACGCCTGGCTCGGGCACGTTTTCGCCCTTAACAATGGCCTCATAGGTCTTGACCCGGCCCACCACGTCATCGGATTTGACGGTGAGGATCTCCTGGAGGGTGTAGGCCGCTCCGTAAGCCTCCAGGGCCCAGACCTCCATTTCTCCGAAGCGCTGGCCGCCGAACTGGGCCTTGCCGCCCAAGGGCTGCTGGGTGACAAGGGAGTAGGGGCCCGTCGACCGGGCGTGGATCTTATCGTCCACCAGGTGGGCCAGCTTGAGCATGTACATATAGCCCACGGTTATGGGCCGGTCGAAGGGCTCGCCCGTACGGCCGTCGTATAAGATGGTTTTGCCGTCTTCAGGGAGACCCGCCCGGCGCAGGGCTTCCTTTATCTCTTCTTCATCCGCGCCGTCGAAGACCGGGCAGGCCACATGGATGCCCAGTTCCTTGGCCGCCCACCCCAAGTGGGTTTCCAGGATCTGCCCGAGATTCATCCGCGAAGGCACGCCCAGGGGGTTCAGGACAATGTCTACGGGAGTACCGTCCGGCAAGAAGGGCATATCCTCCTCCGGCAGGATGCGGGAAATGACCCCCTTGTTCCCGTGGCGGCCGGCCATCTTGTCACCCACCGAAATCTTGCGCTTCTGGGCAACGTACACGCGCACCAGTTTATTCACTCCCGGCGCCAGCTCGTCGCCGCTTTCCCGGGAGAAGACTTTAACATCTACCACCTTGCCCGATTCGCCGTGGGGCACCCGCAGGGAAGTATCCCGTACTTCCCGGGCCTTTTCTCCGAAGATGGCCCTCAAGAGCCTTTCCTCGGCCGTGAGCTCCGTCTCCCCTTTGGGGGTCACCTTGCCCACCAGGATGTCTCCCGGCCTTACTTCGGCCCCCACCCGGATGATGCCCCTTTCATCCAGGTCCTTTAAAACGTCCTCACCCACGTTGGGAATATCCCTGGTGATCTCTTCCGGGCCCAATTTGGTGTCCCGGGCCTCGCACTCGTACTCCTCTATATGAATGGAAGTAAATACGTCGTCCTTCACCAGCCGCTCGCTGATGAGAATGGCGTCCTCGTAATTGTATCCTTCCCACGTCATAAAGGCCACCAGGACGTTCCGGCCCAGGGCGAGTTCGCCGTTTTCGGTGGAGGGGCCGTCGGCGATGACCTCGCCCGCCTCCACGCGCTGACCTTTACGGACGATGGGTTTTTGATTAATGCAGGTGCCCTGGTTGGAGCGGACGAATTTCTGCAGCCGATAGGTATCCAGGGTGCCTTCGTCCGTACGGATTACTATTTCCCGGGCGGTTACCCGTTCCACAACCCCGGCGTTCTCCGCCAGCAGGGCCACGCCCGAGTCCCTGGCGGCCCGCCATTCCATCCCTGTACCAACCAGGGGAGCTTCCGTCCTCACCAGGGGTACCGCCTGGCGCTGCATGTTGGCGCCCATCAACGCCCGGTTGGCGTCGTCGTGCTCCAGGAAGGGGATGAGGGAGGCCGCCAAGCTGACCATTTGCTTGGGAGACACGTCCATAAGGTCCACCCGGTCGGCGGGTACTACTACGATCTCGCCGCGGTGCCGCGCCGTAACACGGGGCTCCAGAAAACGTCCCTGTTCGTCCACGGGCGTATTGGCCTGGGCGATGATGTACTGGTCCTCCTCGTCGGCGCTGAGGTAGATCACCTCGTCGGTGACTATACCCTTCTCCTTATCCACCTTACGGTAGGGCGTTTCGATGAAGCCGAATTCGTTGACCCGGGCGTAGGTGCTCAAAGAACCTATAAGGCCGATATTGGGACCTTCCGGCGTCTCAATGGGGCACATGCGGCCGTAGTGGGAGGTGTGCACGTCCCGTACTTCAAAACCCGCCCGTTCCCTGCTCAGGCCTCCCGGACCTAGGGCGGAAAGGCGGCGCTTGTGGGTCAGCTCCGACAGGGGGTTGGTCTGGTCCATAAACTGGGACAGCTGGCTGGAACCGAAAAACTCCTTGACGGCCGCCACCACCGGACGGATATTGATGAGAACCTGGGGGGTTATGGCCTCCATATCCTGGATGGTCATCCTTTCCCGGACTACCCTCTCCATGCGGGCGAGGCCTATGCGGAATTGGTTCTGCAGGAGTTCTCCCACCGAGCGTACCCGGCGGTTCCCCAGGTGATCTATATCATCGGGCTGCTCCTGGCCGTCCATAAGGCGCAGCAAGTAGCGGATGATGTGGACTATATCCTCCTTGGTCAACGTACGGATATATTCCTGGCGGCCGTTGACCTCATGGGCAAGAACGCCGTGCCCCAGCTTCTTGTGCAACTTGTAGCGACCGACCTGGCCTAAATCGTAGCGCTTGGGATCGAAGAAGAGGGACTCCAGAAGGTTCCGGGCGCTCTCCACCGTAGGAGGCTCGCCGGGACGGAGGCGCTTATAAATTTCCACCAGGGCCTCTTCTTCGGAATCCGTGGGGTCCTTCTCCAGGGTGGTCTGGATGCGCACGTCGTAATCGAAGAGTTCCAGGATGCGGGCTTTGGTGTTGTATCCCAGGGCCTTCAGCAAGACGGTAGCCGGGATTTTACGGGTACGGTCCACGCGTACGTAAACACTGCCCGTATTGTCCGTTTCGAATTCGAGCCAGGCTCCGCGGTTGGGAATTAAGGTGGCCCCGAAAACCCTGGCCCCGGAGGAATCGGTGCTTTCCGAATAATAGACCCCAGGGGAGCGTACCAGCTGGCTCACTATAACCCTTTCGGCCCCGTTAATAATAAAGGTGCCCTTGGAAGTCATAAGGGGAAGATCCCCCATAAAGACCTCCTGCTCTTTGACCTCCCCCGTCTCCTTGTTGATGAGGCGCACCTTTACCCTTAAGGGCGCGGCATAGGTCATGTCGCGCTCCTTGCATTCTTCTACGCTGTATTTAGCGTGGCCCAGGGAATAGTCCACAAATTCCAGAATCAAGTTGCCCGTAAAATCCTGAATGGGTGATATCTCCTGGAAGGTCTCCCGGATCCCCTCTTCGATAAACCATTGGTACGATTTGCGCTGAACCTCAATCAGGTTGGGAAGGTCTAGCACCTCTTTGATGCTAGAATAGCTCCAGCGTTCCCTATTGCCGACCTTAACGGGATAAGGCATGGCCAGGTCCCCCCCCGAGAGAAATTACAAAAGCAAGGTTTGGGAAACCTCGCTTTTCCTTCTAATAACAAGAGGCTGCTTAACTAATTATTACCCTTGGTGGAAAAGTTTAATCGTGGAGTCGCAAAATAATGGCATTCTAGTATGCTATCACAAGGGAAGACGGATGTCAAGGGAGGCCCCTGCCGGCGTATCCCCAGTTTTCAGCCTGCTTTGGCTTACGCTCGCAAAAGCCTCCCTCGCGGGCCAAACTAGCGCT
>DOLC01000104.1 GCA_003509545.1 Peptococcaceae bacterium | reverse complement strand
TTTTGTTTTTTTTTTCAAGCAGAAGACGGCATACGAGATATTGGCGTGACTGGAGTTCAGACGTGTGCTCTTCCGATCTCTAGAGCGCATCTTAAACTCATCTTCTTTAATCCCCGAATAAAGTGTTGCTCAAACCCAAAACTCTGGTCTAATCGGCTGTTTACTCGCTCCACCGCTGTACGCTTCTTGTAAAGTTCCTGCCAACGGTAGCTGGAACGAGCCAGTGGTGTAAACACCCTCCGGTCTAACCTTGTCGCTTTAATCGCCTTGAGAGCTAAGTTCAACGATAAAGTAAGGTCTATACGTTGGCTTGTTGCTTAGGGCAGAGCTTGCTTCCCTATTTTGTCGATATAGCCGCGCCTCTTGGTTATCTTTTTATTTGAAACTCGGTACAATAGGTATCTTAAATCCATTATTTGTAAGTTAAAGGGCCTTTACTTTGCATAAGGGCTCTTTTGATTTTTTAAAGAACGTTAGTTTTGCAAGCTTCTACTCCTTCAATAAATTGGGAGGCGGAAGTTCCTCCCTAACCCGGAGGGGTTAGGGAGGCTAGTTCACTTAAAGACTTGTCCGATTACTTCGGTCCAACGCTGGGCCCAAATTTCCTGCCGGAATACCAGGGCAACTTCCCGAGCGCGCCTCCCCATTTCCCTGCGTTTGGCGGGATCTAGTATCAGCTCTTCGACGGCGGCTTCCAGGTTGGGAACATTGGTCTGTATAAAGTACCCGTTGTAACCGTGGATAATCAGGTCGGTGAGACCCCCGGCCAACCCTGCTATCACCGGCTTGCCACAGGCCATGGCTTCTAGGGCGGCCAAGCTGGTGCCTTCGGTTGAGCGAGAGGGGATGATGACGATGTCAGCCATTTGGTATATAGAAGGCATTAGGTGCATGGGTTTCCAGTAGTAGTAGCAGCGGTCCCGCCGCCCCGCCCACTGCGTTAGGGCCTGCTCGTGGGCATCGGTATGTCCCCGGCCACAGAAGTGGAATTCCACGTTTGGGTAGCGGGCGGTGAGGCGTTCGGCCACCTTCACCGCTTCGTTCAGGCCCCGAACCGGGGCCAGGCGGCGTGGAAAGAGAACCCGGACGATGCCGTCATCGATGGGTTCTTGCGGCGGGCTATAAAGGTCGGTGTCTACAAAATTAGGGATGTAGCGGAATTTCCAGCTTGAACCCGGAAATACGGCCTGGAAAAAGTTAATGGTATTTGTATCTACGGATATCACTTGCTGCAGGTTGCGCAAAGCAACTTGCTGTCGGTGAAACCACTCCTGCTGCTTTTGGAAATCTCCTCCGGTAAAGGGTTCAGAACCCGGCCAGTCCCAGTAGACGCCGTGGCTTACGCCGATGCTCTTCTCTTTGGCAACAGGGTAGGCAAGACTCATTACGAAATAAATTGCGTAATCGAAGTCTATGGATGCTTCGTAAAAGAGGGTATTTAGTTCCGGGAAGGTGTGCATCTCATTGCGCTGGGTGGGGATGCCGTGAATTTTCACACCGTCAAATTCCCTGGTCCAGTTATTACCGATCTGCCATACTTCCACTTCAAAGCCCAGGCGCCGCAACAGGCGGCAGAGTTCCACCTGGTAACGCTCGGCGCCTCCCATAATCAATCTTTCCTCCAGTGGGTGAAAAAAATTGGTGGTCAAGAGGGCTACTCGCTTACCCATTTCCGGCCACGCTCCTGCTTTCGAGATCGGGTGAAATTCTGCGAACTTCACTATTCAGTGTATGTTCATGGTGACAGGGGGGTGTGACGGCTTTTGGGCGTTGGTTGGGGAATAAAGTTACTTGCGAGGGTATTATGGCGGGTCAGTTTTAGAGACCGGGAAACGGGAAAGGCCGGACTGGCAGCGACACAAGAAGTAACCATAAACAGGTTGAATCAGCAAAATCCAACAACTCCGAGAAAGAGGCAGCTTAATAAGGCTCTAATAAGCCTTAAGAGGTACCACGGGGATTTTACACATAAAATCGGACTTGACCAAACCGGGTTAGGATCCCATCCCCCGCCCTCGGGTGGATAGCCTACAAAGAATTACATACCCCGAGGCCGGTAAGGAAATAATAGGCTTAAGAAGGGAGGAATGGCATGTTTAAGCACGATAAAAAGCTCCTCGAGATGGTTCGCGTGGAGCGGCCTAACCCCAACTACGCCGCCCTCCTCCAGGAACAAATCGGGGGACCCCACGGTGAGCTCAAAGCAGGCCTGCAGTACCTGGCCCAGAGCTTCCGCATCAAAGATCCGGCTATAAGGGATATTTTCCTGGATATAGCCGCCGAGGAACTGAGCCACCTGGAAATGGTTTGCACGGCGGTCAACCTCTTAAACGGCCACGAGCCCCAGGCCATGAATGCCACCATAGGTAACGTCCAGGCCCACGTTACCACCGGCCTCAACCCCTTTTACAGCAACGCCTCGGGCCAGGTGTGGACGGCGTCCTACATCGAGGCCACCGGAGACCTACCGGCAGATCTTCTTTCCAACATCGCCGCCGAGCAGCGGGCCAAGGTGGTGTACGAATACCTGCACCGCCAAATCGCCGACCGTTACGTCCGGCAGATGATAGATTTTCTCCTGAACAGGGAAGAAGCCCATAATACCTTGTTCCGGGAGTGCTTCCAGAAGGTCCAGGGTACCGGCTCTACCCGGGATTGGGGAGTGGACAAGGACGCCCGCCTCTTTTTCGACCTCTCCACCCCCGGCCAGTATGTGGGCTCCTCCCTCCAGAACCCGCAGCCGCCTTCCTTTACCGACCCGCAGGTGCCGCCCCAGTAGCAGGAGCTGCGGTACACGAATCTGCTCCCCGGAGGCCGCACACCGGTGTAAAAACAAAACAGGGAGAAACGAAGCCGCCTCCCTGTTTTGTTTTTCCGATTTAAGAGGCCCGGCTGAATGTCCGCGTCGTATTCGGATATTCCAAAAGCATCTTCGACCCGGCCTCTGATACCGTGGTGTCAGCCCCCTAGGACTGGTGCTCCTCCAACTGCTTTATATATGCCCTTAAGTCTTCCGAGACGGGGCCCGTGGGGTCAATGAAACTGTGGTACTCAAAAGGTCCCTTAGCCGTTCTGCCATAAAAGATGACTAAAACCTGCCTGGTGCTTATGACAAACCCCAGGGAGGCATCGATATTGAGGAGTTCCTCGATGACCTGCGGATCCCTGATTTCGACCCGCCGGGGCGCCGTACCTTCCCCAGCGCTGCCGGGCTCTACCGGCATTTCGAGAACGACACGTTCCACTTCTTCCGGCAGCAATGTGAGGCCCTGGTAATATCCCTTCCCCTTTAACCAGACCATAACCGACTTATATCCGGCAAGAAGGGGATAGCTGGTGGCCCTCCCGTCCCCCTCTACTACTTCCATCACGAGATGCCTTACTCCCGCCGTCATTTCTTCAAAGGTAGCAGCCAGGATATCCTCCTTCAACCGGGCCATAAACTCCCGGATCTCTTCCTGCTCGGAGAGAACTATCGGGCCCTTGGCCACCCGATAATCGTCGAGGACGATCATTTTTATTTCTTCAGGCTCCTGGTTCAATATCGGGAACCGGGCCTGCTTGTATTCCAAGGACTCGTAGACGGGTTTTAAAAAAGAAGCATATTTCCTTTCATCCACCTCGTAGCGGCGGGCCAAATGAGTGCCGTCGGCCAGAGTGTAGATGACATACCGGGTCATTCCGCTCTTATTAGAGCGGTCGGCCGCGAGCTCACGGTGGAGGCGGACGATATGGGCGATATTGTTCCGCTCTTCAAAGAACACCGGGTACCCGTACCTGGGGTCCCCTGGGTCGACGTCTTTGAGCTTTTCCACATGAATCCATTCTCCTAAACTGCTGCCGAAATAAACCTTCTGCACTTCTTCCGGGTCAGGTACACGGCGGACATAGCCGGTTACGTCGGCGGCCAGCCCCGCTACGAAAACGGACACTGCCGCCACGTAAATAAGGTAGCCGCGGTAGGCGGACCATACCTTCAAAGACTTCTGCAGCAGGGCTTCAGCCACGAAATAGCCCACCAAGGAACCGAGAAAGTATCCCCAGAGGATTACCGCCGGTCCTCCTCGGTACTCGGCGGCGAAATAGGCTCCGGCGAGGAGCATGCAGCAGGCCGTGACTCCGTACTTGAAGACGGGCCGCAGGATGGGGAAGGCGACGACATCACCTGCCGCTTCCACCTGCCGTAATCTATAGATAAAATAAGCAACGACAAAGGTAACGACAGTGGCCGAGAGATAGGCGGCCGTAGCCCAGGCGGTAAAGTCTTCCCTCCCGGTGCCGGAGGCGAACATCATAAGGGGAAAATTGTAGGGCAGCCCGCCGGGGTAACTCAAGGGGGTATAGCCGTGGAGCCAGCGGCTCAAGTTCTCCACCATAAGGACGTGGAGCCCGTTGGGCAGCACCTGGAGAATGTAGGTAAGGACCAGGTGGGCCGCGGCATTACCCGTAAACATGCCGACCAAAACGGTAAGGGCGAAAACCAGGCCGTTGAAGAGCGCCGTCATGCCCATCCAGCGGAGGATATCCACAAGGGAATAATACTCCTCCAGAGGAGTAGTTATATTGAGGAGGGCCAACACCAGGCCGTTAACGATAACGGGCAAGACAAGCAGGGCAAGCCCGGCTGCGGTGTGGCTTATGAATAGGTTGAGCCTGGTGCAGGGCAGGCTATGCATCATGGCCGCCGCCCGGCCGCTGTGGAGATATCCGAAAACCAGCACCCCCAGGGCTACGGGAACGGTGCAGATGAGAAGTACTTGAATCTCAGCCGAGCCCCCAAAAATGTCCAGGGATCTTTTGAGTATGTTCCGGGCCCATTCCTCGGAGGGAAGCTCCTGCATCATGTGGCTGAAAGGAAGTATTAAAAAGAGGAACAGGCCGTACAGGGCACTCACCCACCAGAAACGTTTAAGATCGCTTACCAACAGACCTTTGTTAAATGAGGACCCTTTGGATATCATAGCCCCTCACCCCCACTTCGTAAATGAAGACCTCCTCCAGGGTCAGCGGCAGGACATCCAGAATGACCGGACCGCTCTGGCGAGCCTCCGCCAGGAGCTGCTCCCTGTCTCCCTTGACCACTATGTGGAGGACGCTTCCGTTTTGCTCCCGATGCAGGATCGTTCCGGAGGCAAAAATTTCCGCCGGGGGTTCACTGGTAAAGGCCAGCTGGAACTTATGGATGTCGCTTCTTAGTTCGTCCAGGTTCCTTTCCAGGAGGAGGGAACCGTTGTGAAGGATGCCCACATGATCGCACACGTCCTCCAGTTCCCGCAGGTTGTGGGAGGACACCACCACCGTAGTCTCCCGCTCGGCCACATCCTGGAGGACCAAGCTCCAGACCTTCTTCCGCATAACGGGGTCCAGGCCGTCCACCGGTTCGTCCAGGATCATAATTCGAGGCATGGCGGAAATGCCCAGCCAGAAAGCCACCTGTTTCTGCATCCCCCTGGAAAGGCGGGTGATGCGGCGGGAAGGATCGATGGCAAACACCCGTTTTAAAGTTTCATACCTCTTCCAGCTCCACGTCGGGTAAAAACCGGCATAAAACCGGGCCGCCTCTTCAATGCTGTAGGGGGAGAAGAAATACAGCTCGTCGGGAATGTATACCATGAGGGCCTTTACTTCCGGGTTCTCATAGACCGGCGCGCCGGCCACGGTCACCGTCCCCGCATCCTGGCGGTATACGCCCACCAAGTGCTTAATAAGGGTGGTCTTGCCCGCCCCGTTGGGGCCCAGCAAGCCGTATACCGAACCCCTGGCCACTTCAAGGCTGACATCGGCAAGGGCCTCGTGGCGGCCGAATCTCTTGGTAAGATTGCGGACCTCTATCACCCACTCAAACCTCCTTTTTTATAGATGGCGCGGATGATTTCGATGAGGTTTTCCAGCGGCTCCTGCAGGTACATTAACTCGGCCACGGTGCGTTCTAGTCCCCTCAGCAGTTCCTCTCGCCGGGGATTGGGTGCGGCAAGGTCGCGCCGGGCGACAAAGTTCCCCTTAGAGCGGATGGAGTAAATGTAGCCTTCCCCTTCCAGCTCTTTGTAGGCCCGCTGGATGGTGTTGGGATTAACGGCCAGCATCTGGGCCAGCTCCCGCACCGAAGGTATCTGTTCGTCCGGCTGCAGAACGCCGGTGATGATGAGCTTCTTGACCTGGTCTTTAATCTGCTGGTGCAGGGGGCGGCGGTCCCGGAAGTCAAGTTGAAACATAGGCACCTCCTCTTCTGTATTACTTAGATTAGTACAGTTAATACAAGATGATAGTATCACGCCCCTAAAGACTTGTCAATAACCATATTTCTTTATTCCTTTTCGCCCCTACCCGTCTCCTTTTATCTTTAAAGTACCGAGCCCGTACGCCTCCTTAACCCCGCCGCCTCGATAAGCACCACGCCTCAAGTAAAGCGGGATAAAAAATAGCCTTCCCGGCAAGATTAACAGCAAAAACCTTGACAAACGCAATGATATAGTGTACTATGTCGCTAGTACACTGGAAAGGTCGGTGAAGCCGGTGGCCGACTTCGATGAAAGGCGGCCCATTTACCTGCAGATTGTAGAATTGATCTGCCGGCGGGTGGCCCGGGGCGAGCTGCCACCCGGTGCCCGCCTCCCCTCCCTGCGGGATCTCTCCCAAGAAATGGCAGTTAACCCCAACACCGTACAAAGGGCTTATCAGGAGCTGGAACGGCTGGGGGTGGCGGCTACCAAGCGCGGTCAGGGAACCTTTGTGGCCGAAATCCCGGACCTGGTAGCCCGCCTGCGGCGGGAGCTGGCCGTCCGGGCTGCCAACAATTACCTCCGGGAACTAGAGTCCCTGGGGTTCTCCCCTGCCGATGCTTTACGCTTTCTGGCCGAAAGAACCAAGGAAGGGGATGATGACCTTGTCGGTGGTGGAAGTACGGAACGTAAGTAAACGTTACGGTCCCACCGTAGCGCTGCGAGGCGTCAGCCTGGAGCTGGAGGCCGGCCGGGTGCTGGGAGTCCTAGGGCCCAACGGCAGCGGCAAATCCACATTAATGCGCCTCATGGCGGGTTTGAGCCAGCCCAGCGCCGGTCAGATCCGCATCCTGGGGGAAAAGCCCGGCCCTTCTACCAGGGCAAGGGTGGCCTATGTTCCGGAGGTGGATTGCCTTTACCCTTCCCTCCGGGTGGAAGAAATGCTCGATCTCCAGGCCCGTTTCTTCGCCGATTTCGACCGCACCCAGGCGGCGGAACTGCTGGAATTCATGCACCTTACACCCCGGGCCGCGGTAAGGAGCCTTTCCAAGGGTCAGAGGGCCCGGCTCAAGCTCATACTTGCCCTGGCCCGCCGGGCCGATTTAATCCTGCTGGATGAGCCCTTTTCCGGCATCGACCCGCCTTCCCGGGAGCGCATCCTCCAGGGGATCCTCGCCACTCACCGTGGGGACCGTAGCCTCATCCTCAGCACCCACCTGGTGCGGGAGGCGGAAAAGCTGTTCGATCGGGTAGTTTTCTTAAGTAAGGGCGAGATCTTCCTGGCCGGTGACGCCGAAGCCTTAAGGCAGGAGCGGGGTATGTCCATAGAAGAGATTTTCAGGGAGGAATACAACTGATGCGCAACCTGGGACTGCTTTACCGGAAGGAAATGCGGGAGAACTTGGTGGCGAGCCTTCTTGGGATGGCCGTAGTGGCTGCCGGTATGGCGATAGGGGCGGCATCCTTAAACAGGCCGCCTTGGGGAGTGTTCTTAATTGTTATGCCCCTGTACGGGATACCCATTTGGTACCTGGCGACGGCTTTTGGTAGCATCCATCACGAGTGGAACCAGCACACCGCCTACTGGCTCCTGTCCCTGCCTGTGCGAGAAGAAACCATCCTGCTGGCCAAGGCCCTGGCCCTGCTCACTAGGGGGTTTCTCATCTCCCTCCCGGCAGTTGTCGGCTGGGCCATACTCTTCGAGCGGGCGAGCGACGGAGTCTTTTTTCCCCGCTTTACCTACACCTACCTGCTGTCGTACCTGCTGACCCTCGTCGTGGCATTTATGTTAGCGGGCCTGGTCTTCCTGGCCTCCCTCTCCGGCCTGGCGGTAATTCCCCGCGCCGGGAGGCTGGCCGGGCAGCTTATGCAGGTAGCCGTAATGGTTGCAGGGGTATGGCTGGCGGTGCGCCTGACCGGGTGGCTGGCGAAGATCCTGGATTTTCTCCCCTCCCTCCCCCTGTTGGGTTTAGGCTCTTACGTCCTGGGGCCCCAGGGCTTTACTTTGGCCACCCAGCCGGCCCTACCCGCGGGCACGGTAATAGCCTTCTTCCTCCTGGCCGCCGTCTTTTTGTGGCTGGCCGCGCTAGTCCTGCGCTTCTGGGTAGAGGTGTAAAAATAAAGAAGGGCCCCGGAGCCGCATTTCCAAGTACCCCACGACTCCTATAGTATCGAGGCCCTGGCTACCGTACACCAATAGACTTTGGGTTTAGCACTTGTCACTCTCTGGCAAAACTGGTTCAGGCAGGAAGGAATCCCCTTCTACAGCAAAAGTAATAGTCAGCTTTAGCCTTAGGGCGCCTAAGGCTTATGCTCTAGAAGATGCGGAAGGCGCCGCGATATACAGTGGCAGTTCCTATAATCATTGGCGCTGTACCAAGAACTTTTTCGAACGGTATAAGCCTATCGGTCGAAGGAAAGTTGAACGAACCCGCCGCGGACTATTGAAATTCAGAAGCAGTATGGTATCCAGCACTCGATCAATTCGTCGATAGGAAAGCGAGAAATCACTTCGTTGCCGTTCTCTGTTATGACTACCATTTCCTCGAGTCGGACTCCGTCTTTCTCGCCGACCTTCCCTGCATATGTCTCTATTGCAATAACTATACCCGGCTGGAATTCTATCTCAGGCTGCCCTGACCGTACGTAACTCGGCGTCGCCAACGGCTTGTCGTGCAATCTCAAACCAACACCGTATGCTATGCAATAGGGACCGACCTGTCCCCAGTCGTCAGGTCCATGCTGCCTATCCCTTGCCTTTATTATAACAACCCCGAAAATCGCATGTAATGCAATTGGTGCGAGCTAAATATGCAAGTGCTACATGAGCAAAATAGATCCTCCTATAACGGCGGACATGCGGGCGAACTTGACGCCCATGCAGGGCACCCCAAAAGGGGCACCCTTTGGGGGCTCCTTCGAATATGACCCGGATTTTCAAAAATCCTGCCGGGGGCAGTAGGTCGGAAAAACGGCTTCGAATTCCACCGATTTGGCGGGAACCTTCTTCCCTCCCAACCCCTCTCCTATCCCGACGACACGGATAAAGTGGATTTTGTAACATCAGGGGCAAACCTGACCTAGTATTTAGTAATTATGACCCATAAGCCCCCCTCGGTACACACTCGGCAGGAGTCATGGAGGCCCGCATCCCGTACCAGGCTTTCAAGCTCGTCCACCCCCATCCACTTCTTACCTAAGCGGTAATTGAGGCGGCGGGACTCATAGGCTATACTTTCGATTACGTCCGGCGGAGTATACTTGCCGAACCCGCCGCCAATGAAACCCCTACCCCCTTTTTTCAGGACCCGATATATTTCCCGCAGGATGTCCGCATCCAAGAAGAAAAAAGCCCCGCGGAAAATCAAGCCGTCAAAGGATTCCCCGGGGAAGGCCAGGGGCTTGAGGGGTGTCTCGATTATGCGGAGCCGGCTAATAAGTCCTCGTCTCCTGCTTTCTTCCTCCAGCCAGTTCCTTACCTCCTGCCTCTCCTCCCCTATGGTAAAAACAGCAGAGGGCAAGGTTCCTGCCAACGCCCACGTTAAACCGCCCGCGAAGGGTCCCAGCTCCAGGACTCCCTCGGTTCCGGCAGGCAAAATTTCTGCTACCTGTCGGGCCAGGTGCGGGTATACCGGGCGCCATAGCTCGTTAAGCCGTATGAGGTCCAAGACGTCCATTCGTCGGCTCCCCCCTTTTCAAGGACGCCGGTACAGGACCCATTTCCCAAGACCGCTCTCAAAGCTGCTGCTACGGTCTTCCCGGCCGCCCCATCCGGCCTGTTTTAATCCTCGTCTTTTCTCCTAAGCACAGTATAGGGCAAAGAAAAAGAAAGCACCAGGTGTCTTTTCCCACCCGGTGCGCCTGACCGGCTTTGTTTTTTCAGTTCTAACTTACGAAATAGGCAATTAAACCGATCAATACCGAGGTGACCAAGCCGTAAATGATAACCGGACCCGCCACCGTGAAAAGCCGGGCGCCAACGCCGTAGATAAACCCCTCCCGTTTAAACTCCATGGCGGGGGAAACAATGGAATTGGCGAAACCGGTGATGGGTATGATGGAGCCGGCCCCGGCCCATTTCCCGATTTCATCGTAGAGGCCCAGCCCGGTAAGGAAGGCCCCTAAAAAGACCATTATCATAACCGTCGCGTTAGAGGCGTCCTGGACGCCGAGCCCCGCCCCCCGAAAGATCAGGGTAATAATCTGGGCTATACCGCAGATGGTCCCTCCCACCCAAAAGGCGTTTAGAACGTTTACCAATACCCTGGGCTTGGGTTTTACCTGTTCGACCAGCTTTTGATAGGCCTGCTGCTCATAGGCTTGCTGCTGTTGGGCGATCTGTTCGGCCAAGGTTAAGGGCTTCTTAGGGGGACCCGGCTGCTGGGTTTGGTCGGCCATCTTCCTCACCTCAGGTATTATTGTTGTTCACTTTCCCCCGCCCTTATACGTGAAGGGATTCCATGTAATAAACCCAGCCGAACTAAGGCATAATACTCAACATGAAAAAAGATTCCTTTAAGGAGGCGATTTATATGTCATCCCACTACGGTGCCCATGAAATCATGGAGCTCCACGAAGTCTTGACCGATACCATCGACGGCATCAACCAGTTCCAACTGTACCGGCCCCACGTAAAGGACCAGCAGCTCCGTTCCATCCTGGACAAACAGATCCAGTTCATGACCCAGGAATACAACAATTTGGTCCAGGCCATAAACCAGCGGGGCATGGGGCATGCCGTCCCTTACCGCGCGCCGCGGACGGCTCGACCGGTTTACGGATTACACCAGCCTGGGAGCCAAGCCCCCAATGTTTCACCCGACGAAATTGACGACCGGGACATCGCCAGCGGTATGCTGGGGTGTCACAAGGCCTCGGCGGTAATGAGAATGATGGCTTCCCTCGAATGTGCCGACCGGGAACTGAGGAGCATGCTCCAGCAGGGGGCCATCAATTGCTCGGAGCAAGCTTATGAAGTCTGGCAGTACATGAATCAAAAAGGGTTTTACCAGGTTCCCACCCTCCAGGAGGTAACGACCCATACCATGATAAACACCTTTACCACGTCTCCCCAGGGGAGTATGCGGTACCAGTTCCAGTAAGACTCCGGGGCCCCGCCGCCGGCCGGCCGGGGCAGGGCCCCCGCCCCTCCCTTGAGAGGGCTACCCTTTTCGGGGCACCTGGCCGGGTGCCCCTATTCTTACTTCTGGTGGTCTAGGGCCGTCCCCACTTCTTCTAGATCGCTTAAGATAAATCCCCTGGTAAACTGGGCCAGGCCCCGCAAGAACTCAGTCTGGGCATGGCCGAACACGTCCTTACTCCACGCCGGGACCCATTGGGTAAGGTGGTCGCGCAAGAAGTCCTGCTGGCCCTGCAAATACCTCCGCCAATCACTACCATGTTTCTGTAAACGGTCGGCGCATTGGGCGCATAGCCAGGCCATGAACTCCAGCTCCAGACCCAGGTGGTCGTCGGGTTCTCGATAGAGGTTCTTGTTGACCAGTCCGAAGGAACGATAAAACTCGCGCACTGCCAGGGTTTCTTCACTAAAGAGGAGGCGGTCGGGGGAACGATATACGGATTCCCACGGCGGTGCCTCCAGGTGGCCGGGACCGACAAAGAGGCGGTTATAGTCTTCCTTTAACTTTGCACAGTAAGCGTCTAAATCGTTTTGGTACGCGGACAGCTCTTGCTGCATGCGCCGGCAGCCCTCGCGGACTTCTTCACTGCTTTCTTCCTCAGCCAGCCGGCCGAGGAGCCCATCCCGGACCATGGCGGCCAGGATTTCCGTGTCGGGTCCCTCCCTGTACAGGCGGGCCAGCAAGCCGTATATGATCTCCCGCCCCTTCAACCAATCGAGCAAAACATCCAAGTCCATCTCCAGAACCTGGTTCAAAAAACATGACTGTTTTTATCTCCAGCCAAGCCGGCCCCCAGACCAGGCTTTCGCCTCCTTTCCGGATACTTGATTTGCCCCCCGAGGGGCGGGGCGACAGGGGACCTCGGCCCGGGAGTCCCACCCGGAACCCGGACAGGGCGGTTCCCCACCCTCTTGTCCCGGCCCCAACCCGCACGGACTTAATGGAGTGCAAGGCACCCGCGGGTCGGGTTTCCCGCAACAAGGGCTTCCACCGCCCGGGCCGCTCTGTTAGAGACGCCTACCGGTTTGTCCGACACCGGCTAAACGGGGTCACCGTAAGGACAGGGCCAAAAGCTTTAAGTCGCGCCAGACGGAAGTATACGCTTCCTGCTGCCGCAGGGCTAGCCCGTTGTGCAACGGAAGCTTCCTGTCCAGCCGCCTCAAGCAGGCCCTGACCCCACGGGTCATCCCTTCTCCTTCCCCCGGTGTATTAGACTTGACCTTTTGGGCCAGGTTTTGCTTTATCTGGGCTACTAATTCTTTGAGCTCTTCCGTTACCCGTTCCTTAAAGTCCATGGCCCTGCGGCCTATGGTTAGGGCTGCCGCGCAATGCACGGAATGGCGTAACGCTCCATGTACTTCCAGTAGCCAATGGTGGAGGTGTGACAGGCAGGCACTAATTTGAAGGGAACCCCCTCTTTGACCGCCCTCCGGCACACCGCCTCCACCATTTTGGTAAAGGGAAAGTTGGAAGCCATGCGGTTGAACTTTTTGTTGGTATCCAGCCTGTCTTTGCCGAAATCGAGGTCCTCCAGGGCAATGGGCTTGCCCAGGAAAAAGGCTATG
>DOLC01000003.1:514-4685 GCA_003509545.1 Peptococcaceae bacterium | reverse complement strand
TCGCTCGCTTCCAAGTCCAAGCAGGCCTGCCCTGCAAAAAGTGGGGATAACTCAGGTCAACCGGCGGGAAGTGCTTATTCATACTATAAAACTAATTAATACGGTTCTAATCCTTTCTTTATGGCCGGTAAAAAAGGGGAGGGTGGCTCTAATTAACCTTTTCCACCCCCTCCCCTGCTAAGTTACAACCTCCACTCTAACTTCTGCGTTCCTTTATCTCTTGCGTAATTCGACCAATAAAATCTGCCAATACTGCGCTGCCGGTGTCGCCTTTGCCCCTTTCCCGCACAGCTACTGTACCTTCGGCCGCCTCTTTATCGCCTATGACCAGCATATAGGGGATACGCTCCACCTCGGCCGCGCGGATCTTGTAACCTATCTTTTCATTCCGGTCGTTCACTTCGGCCCGCACACCGGCCTCCACCAAGGTTTCTCGCACCTTATAAGCGTATTCATGGTGCCGGTCAGCTATAGGAAGGATTTTAACCTGCACCGGAGCCAGCCATACCGGGAAGGCACCCGCGTAGTGTTCAATTAAAATGCCTATAAATCTTTCGATGCTGCCGAAAACCACCCGGTGGATCATTACCGGCCGGTGTTTCTGTCCGTCTTCACCGATGTAGGTAAGGTCGAACTTCTCGGGCATGAGAAAATCTAACTGTATGGTGCCGCACTGCCAGGTACGGCCCAGGGAATCTTCCAGGTGAAAATCGATCTTGGGTCCGTAGAAGGCGCCGTCGCCCTCGTTTACTTTGTACTCCATCCCCTTGGCTTCCAGGGCCCGGCGCAAGGCAGAAGTAGCCAGCTCCCAGATCTCATCAGAGCCCATGGCGTTCTCCGGCTTGGTGGAAAGCTCTACATGGTATTTGAAGCCGAAAAGACCGTAAAATCTATCCACCAGGTCTATAACACCCTGGATTTCATCTTCCACCTGGGAAGGGAGCATGAAGATGTGGGCGTCATCCTGGGTGAAGGCCCGGACCCGCATCAGGCCGTGGAGAACCCCCGATTTCTCATGGCGGTGAACCAGGCCCATTTCCGCCAGCCTCAAGGGAAAATCGCGATAGCTGTGCTGTTCGCTCTTGTACACTAAGATGGCCCCCGGGCAGTTCATGGGTTTGATGGCGTAATCGGTGTCGTCTATTCTGGTAAAATACATGTTCTCCCGGTAATGATCCCAATGGCCGGACCTCTCCCAGAGGGAGCGGTTCAGAATAACCGGGGTCCGGATCTCCAGGTACCCGGCCCGGCGGTGCTCCTCCCGCCAGAACTGCTCCAACTCATTGCGGAGGATCATACCTTTGGGGTGGAAAAAGGGAAAGCCCGGTGCTTCTTCCTGAAGGCTGAAAATCCCCAACTGGGCTCCCAGCCGGCGGTGATCCCTCTTTCTGGCCTCCTCCAGGCGGTGGAGATATTCTTCCAGGAGGGACGCCTTCGGGAAAGCCGTGCCGTAAATGCGCTGGAGCATGGGGTTGGCCTCGCTGCCGCGCCAGTAAGCTCCCGCCAGGCTGGTCAATTTTACCGCCCTTAAGTACCCGGTGGATGGTACGTGGGGACCGGCGCAGAGGTCCAAAAAGTCTCCCTGGCGGTATATGCTTATGGCTACTCCTTCGGGTAGTTCGTTGATAAGCTCGATCTTATAAGGCTCGTCCAGCTTCTTGAAAATCTCCAGGGCCTCCTGGCGGCTGACCTCCCGGCGTTCGAAGGGATAATCGGCTTTGATGATGCGCTTCATTTCTTCTTCAATGGCCGGCAGATCGTCCGGGGTAAACTTGTGCTCGGTATCGAAGTCGTAATAAAAGCCATCGGCAATAGCGGGCCCTATTCCCAGCCTGGTGCCGGGAAAAAGGTGTTTGACAGCCTGGGCCAGCACATGGGCGGCGCTGTGGCGATAGGCGAGGCGGCCTCCTTCGTCGCTAAAGGTCAATATCTCCAGGCGGCAGTCTCCTGGAAGAGGGCGCACCAAATCCCATACTTCCCCGTCCACCTTGGCTACCAAAGCCTCCCTGCCCAGCCGCGGGGACAGGTCCCGGGCCACCTGTAGCGGAGTAACGCCGTCCGGGTATTCCCTTACGGAATCATCGGGTAAGGTAATGAGCATACTGCCTTGACCTCCCTTAAACGAAAAACCCCCGCCCCTAAAGGGACGAGAGTTCCTCTCGTGGTTCCACCCTTCTTCGGGGGAAATCCCTTCCCCCCCTCAGGCGCCCTGTAACGGAGGCTACCGGCCGGGCCTACTCTGTTCGACCCGGCAGCTCCGGGGTGGTAAGGCCCTTTCCCTTCATCCCAGGGGTGCTTCCAGCCGCGGCACCCCCTCTCTGGAGGGCAGTAGAAAGGCCCCGTGTCCCCTTCCTCGCCGTTACTTTATAGTACAACCTTAATTATAACCGGGAGGACGATCAAAATCAAGGAAGAAGGTGGATTGCCGCTGCCTGCAGGACGCCAATGACAAATCCCAAAAGGCCTCCTAAAAGCTCGATATAGCGAAGTTCCCGGGACGCCACCTTTACCACCAATTCCTCAACTTTCGCCAGGTCCAGGCCGTTTAGCTTCTCTTCGACTGCGGCCCCCAGGGAAACCGCCCACGCGGGGGCCGTTCCGACCTCCCGGCCCAGGGCGGCCAGCAGGGTCGGGGCCTCCTTTCGGATGGCATCCTCCAGCCAGGCGCCTACAGCCTGTTTGAGGGGCGAAGGCAGAAAAGGAGGCAATCGCCCTTCCAGTCTCTGACGAACCAGATCCACCGCCACCTCCACCACCTGCTCTTCTATTTCAGGAGTCGCAAACCGTTGCCAGAATTCTTCCGGCGGTAGGAGGTCGTGGTCCACCACTGCCGCCACACTGGCGGCCATCTCCCTTCTCCGCTTGGGTATAAGCCCCTGGATGGTCCAGAAGAGAAATTTATAAGCACGGCGCGGGCGGAAGAGCAGGCGGATGGCCAGGACATTAGTAATCCAGCCGATAAAGGCTCCCAGGAGGGGAACAACAATCCAGCTTACCACAAACTCACCCCGCCTGATAATAACAAATGGCAGGGCAAAAAACAAGCCGTTTCAAAACTTGTGCAAGGGCTGCCTGCAGCGGTTACACCCGTTACACATCCGCACCCGTTCGCCGAAGACGCTTTTTAGAGTATGGATGATGCCGTGACCCTTCCCTTTTTCGCTCCCATGAAGGACGATCTGCCGCGGCGCCAGGGTAATAAGGGCGCTGAGGAGGAGATCCTCGTAGTTTAATTCGCTGTCCCCTACATCTACCTCAAAGCCTTCTAGATAATCCCTCTCCAGGCTTCTATTATCCCCGTCGAAAAGCCGAAACCCCCCTTGGGGAGTTAAGACCACGTGAACCCTCTCTACCCGGGGTTCCTGCATCTCTACGAAGTATTTAAGCACACAAATAAATTCGTCATACTCCTTTTCCACAATATATTCTTCAACGGCTTCTTCGGCAGCCCGTTCCAACTCCATCAAGTAGTCCGGGAGGCGAAACCGCACAAACCCGTCGATGTTCAAATAGCTGTTTTCCTGCAAATACTCCTTCAGACGCTCCACCAGAATTTTTCCCCGCCAGTAAGACCCCGGATAAGCCCTTTCCCCTTGTTGCAGGATCCTTTTGGCCCGCGAGCAAACCCCCCGGGCATCCTCTTCCTCGATTTCGTACTGGCCGCAAATAATTTTTTCTAACAGTTCGGTTTCTAACACCTCGACAATAAAGGCGGCGACACCGGCGGCCACCTCTTCCTGCCAATCCTTCCGAGGTCTACGAGAGAGCTGTCTCCTGCCGGGATTAAGAGAACATTGGCAGAAATTAAAGCCTCCTGCCTTCCACTGCCGGAGGCTCCATTCCTTTCCCAGGGCGCTGCCCAGCCTGCTGCTGAGGAGGTCTAAGGACCTGGCCGACGCCAGGACGATAGTCACGGGTCACACCCCCTTGTGGTGATATTATATGTGCCCCCTTTTCTTTGTATACAG
The DNA here is from genome assembly GCA_003509545.1 of Peptococcaceae bacterium. Classification (GTDB taxonomy): domain Bacteria; phylum Bacillota; class DSM-521; order Neomoorellales; family Neomoorellaceae; genus UBA12545. The sequence continues at coordinate 717 of DOLC01000003.1, read as the reverse complement.
TTACTCCCTGGCAGCACCCTCATATCATAGGAATAGAGGAAAAATTAAATATAGCCTCCCGTAACCAACAAACCAAGGCTGGGTGGGTACCCAGCCTTGGTTCTTTCCTACCTCGAAGAAAATAACTTCCCTCCGGGCCGGCATTGTTTTTGTTTGTATGCCGGCTCGTCTTTTTCATCCTTCTGCTGGTGCCGCACAGGCGG
>DOLC01000003.1:0-178 GCA_003509545.1 Peptococcaceae bacterium | reverse complement strand
CTGGTGCCGCACAGGCGGCATGGGTGTCTACCTTAACTTCCCTACCGATAACTGGCCCGCTGGAGCTGGTAGCAGTCCCGGCAGTAGACCGGCCTGTCTTCTCTGGGTTGGAAGGGAACCTGGGTAGGCGCGCCGCAAAGGCTGCAGGTGGCGCTATACATGGTACGCTGCCCGGAAA
>DOLC01000067.1 GCA_003509545.1 Peptococcaceae bacterium | reverse complement strand
AAGCTTGGCGAAAGGCTTGAAGCTTGGCCCGAGGGCATGTATCCTTGCGGCCGGCAACTGAGGCAGGATGCTTAAATTCTGCCGGGAAGCCTGCCGGAGCCTTGAGCCAAGCAAAAGTCCTGCCCGCGAGGGAGGCCTTTGCGAGCGAAAGCCAAGCAGGCCGGAATAAAAACTGGGGATACGTCAGGTTACTTACCGCTTGCACTAAGGTACGGTTTGTGCTAATATAAATTACACAAGGGAGATTTTGAAGTCACACCCTGCAATGACCGTGTTAGGGCCGCATGTTGTGAGCCAACACCAACACCTAGGGAGCCCGGACTCTGGTCGTGGCTTGTAAGCCCCCGGCGAGGGGAAACAAAAAGCGTCCAGGAGGGCACCCACCTGCGGAGAGCGGGTTCATGAAACTGCGGCACGGCACGGCATTTGTGGGGTTTTGTGTTTATTTATGAGGTGTTTCTCGGCCTATGGAAGAAACCTTCACCGCTCGAACGGAACTCTTGATAGGCGTGGAAGGCCTAGACAAGCTCTCGCGGGCCCGGGTGGCGGTGATAGGCCTGGGCGGCGTGGGTTCCTTTGCCGCCGAGGCCCTGGCCCGGGCCGGGGTGGGATACTTGGAACTGGTGGATTACGACTACATAGTACCCAGCAACATCAACCGGCAACTTCATGCCCTCCATTCTACCGTAGGGCAGCCCAAAGTACTGGTAATGGCCCGCCGTCTTCAGGATATCAACCCCCGCCTGATGGTGGTACCCCGGCAGGAACGCTACACTCCGGACACAGGCCGCCTCTTCGTCCGCCCGGACCTGGACTACCTGGTGGACGCCATTGACACCGTGCAGGACAAAGCGGATCTCCTGGCCCGGGCGTACAACAGCGGAATTCGGATCGTTTCCAGCATGGGTGCGGGCAACCGCCTCGACCCGACGGCTTTGGAAGTGGCGGATATTTCCGCCACCAGGGGCTGCCCTTTAGCCCGGGCCGTTCGCCGGCACCTCCGCCGGCGGGGCATCCAAGGGGGCATAAAGGTGGTGTATTCCCGGGAAGCACTCCGCAAGAACTCCGGCGGCGCCTCCCAAGGGAGGCGGCCGCCGGGCAGCATATCCTTTGTACCCTCGGTGGTGGGTCTGATCTTGGCCAGCATTGTGGTGCGGGAACTGTTGGAGTAAAGGGGAAAGGGGAAGGGTCGTGAGTTCCTATGCGGTGGTGAAAGACGATATTCTTCTGCGGCTGCGCAAGATTGAGGGTCAGGTCAAGGGATTGCAGCGCATGGTGGAAGAGAATAAGTACTGCGTAGATGTCTTGGTGCAGATTGCGGCCGCCCGGGCGGCCTTAAAGACGGTGGGGACCATGATCATCGAGCAGCACGTGCGCGGGTGCGTGCGCAATGCCATCGCCCGGGAAAAGGGAGACGAAATAATCGACGAATTGATCGACGTCCTCAACCGATTTATGGCCTAGCCGTCCTTTAGCCTGCCTCTGCGCCGCTGCTGCCAAGCGCGGCTGAGCTCGCCCTCCTTGCCGTAGGGAGATGGTTCGTAAAAGATTCTGCCCTCTAAAGAGCCTGGCAGGTAGCGCTGTTCCACCCATCCCTCGGGATAATTGTGGGGGTACTTATACCCCCGACCGTGACCCAGGGCGGCTGCCCCCGGATAACTGGCGTCCCGCAGATGTCGCGGCACGGGGGGAGCCTCTTCCTTTTCTACGGCGGCCAGGGCTGCGTCTACGGCCTTAATGACGGAATTACTTTTGGGCGCCAGGGCTAAGTAAAGGGTGGCCTCGGCCAGGATGAGGCGTCCTTCGGGCAGTCCCACCCGCTCTACGGCCTGGGCGGCAGAGGTGGCCACCACCAGGGCCTGGGGATCCGCCAGGCCTATATCTTCGGCTGCATGGACCATGAGCCGGCGGGCCAGGAAGGCAGGATCTTCGCCGGCATAGATCATGCGGGCCAGCCAGTAGATGGCGGCGTCCGGGTCGGAACCGCGGATGCTTTTAATCCAGGCCGATACTACGTCGTAGTGCTGGTCGCCGTCGCGGTCGTATAGAAGGGCTTTTTTCTGGGCCGCCTCCTCGGCTACGGCCAGGGTAACGCGGCGACGGCCGTCCGCCGAGGGTAAAGTAGTTAGGGCGGCGAATTCAAGGGCGTTCAAGGCCACGCGGGCGTCGCCGTTGGCCAGTCGGGCGAAGTGCTTGAGGGCGGCCTCCTCGACCTCCAGGTTCATGGATCCCAGCCCCCGCTCTCTGTCCTCCAGGGCCCGCCGTAAAAGCTTCAGTATATCCTCCTGCCGCAGGGGTTCCAAACGGACGATGCGGGACCGGGAGCGCAGGGCCGGGTTGACGGTGAACATGGGGTTTTCCACCGTAGCGCCGATAAGGGTTATTAGACCCTCCTCCACGTGGGGGAGCAGGGCGTCTTGAATGTTTTTGGCCCAGCGGTGTATCTCGTCCACGAAGATTAGGGTCCTTTGGCGGTAATAAATATGTCTCTCCTTGGCCGCGGCAACCACCCGGCGTATGTCGTTTATGCCGTCCAGGGCCCCGTGGAGGGATTCAAAATGGGCCCGGGTCATATCGGCGATGATGTGGGCCAGGGTGGTTTTGCCGCTGCCCGGAGGTCCCCAGAGGATAAGGGAGGTCAGGCAGTCGTTTTGAATGGCCCGGCGGAGCAGGGTGCCGGGGCCGATGACGGCTTCCTGGCCTACGAATTCGTCCAGGGTTCGGGGCCGCATTCGGACGGCCAGCGGGGCCTTGGCCAGGAGTTCGTCCCGGGCGGCCTGTTCGAAGAGATTCATAGCGGGTCCCTCGGAAGTGAGAAAATTTGGCTTACTTTATTATATCAATTATATCACGGTACATACCAAAGGCCAACGCAGCCTTTACCTGAGTTATCCCCACTTTTTGC
>DOLC01000022.1 GCA_003509545.1 Peptococcaceae bacterium | reverse complement strand
TGGCCCTTCCATTATGTCTATAATACTTGCCGCCCGCAGTTCCGGCCTGAAACCCCTTTGCCCCGGGTATAACAGGTTGGCCGAAGACCCCGGCCGAGAAGACCCTTGCACCTTCGTTAACCGCCGCCCCAAGTTTCCACCCGCCACCGGGCAATCCCCTGGCGCCTCTCCACTTTTCAGCCTGGCGTGATTTGGCTCCCCCTCACCCCAATAGCCTCGACGGGAAAAATCCCTTCTTCAACGGGGTACCAAAAGCCGCGCCACCTCGAGAAGGGGGGTAAGGTCATTCCGGCGCTGGAGTAAATCCCTGTAAAGGTCCCCCCGCTCCCGCAGCCGGGTACGGATGGTATGGAGGTTAAAATCTTGGGGACGTATCTTCCCCTCTTCTACCTCCTCCCACGTCACGGGTGCGGACACCGGAGCCCCCGGTAAAGGCCGCAGGCTGTACGGGAAGGCCATGGAGCGGCCCCGGGCGTTCTGGCGGTAATCCACATACACTTTACCCCTGCGCCCGGCTATTTCATGGGCTATAGTCACCTTGGAAGGATATATCTCGGCCGTCATGCCGGCCAGGGCGCCTACGGCAGCCATCACCTCGGAAGAAGTCCACCTGGGCGCCAGGGAAATAAAAATATGAAGTCCCCTGGCTCCCGAGGTCTTGGGATAACCGGTAAGACCCAATTCATTTAAGGCACGCCGTAAAACAACAGCCACTTCCAGGACGTCCCGGAAAGTGGCCTCTTCTGCGGGGTCGAGGTCGATGACCGCTATATCGGGATACTCCAGATGTTCCGCCCGGGAAAGCCAGGCATGGAGCTCGATGCACCCCAGGTTGGCCAGCCAGGCCAGGGTCTCCGGATTATTACACAGAACGTAATTTACGGGCCTGCCCGTAGCGCCATGGCGAACGGTTACGGTCTCCACCCAGGGCGGCGCATGGGCGGGGCATTCCCGCTGGTAGAAGGAGTGCCCGGCTATCCCGTCAGGGTATCGCTTCATTATCACCGGACGGCCCTTAAGGTAAGGAAGGACAACCGGAGCCATGTCAAGGTAATACTTTATGAGGGCGAACTTGCTCAATCCTTCTTCCGGCCAAAATACCTTATCCAAGTTGGTTAATTCCACTTCGTTCATGGGTGTGCCTATCGATACCCCTTTGAGGCCAATCTCTGTCTGCAAACTAACCCAAAGGGCGAGGCTTACGCCCCTACGCCCCAAGTTAAGTATTGCCGCGCCCTCCAGTCTCCTATTCAAGATAATTCATCTTTCACCGTCGCCTCCCGGTGCCAGGGCGTTTTTTCCCATCCGGTAAACCCGGGAGGCACCAATCCTGAAAGCAGGAATTTGCTTTTCCATGGAGAATTAAAATAAAGGACATATGCTCAAATATCTGCATCCTCCGAGCCATCCTGGCCTAAAGGAGAGCATCCCATGGCGGGTTGGCCTGGACCGTGGGTCCACGGGGTATATCCGGAAACGGGTATGCCTTCCGGTTCTCGAAAAGGAGGGGGTATTCTATTAGAGAGTTCGGGCTTTACCCTTAAGAACCCCGCTCCTTACGGGACGCGGGGTTCTTATTCAACCGCCAATCATTTTAGGAGAGGAGATGGCATCAGATGGATTTCTTAGAGGACATCCGGGAGAAATTTTGCCGCGTGGTAAAAGAGAACAACCTAAGGGGCGAAGAGGAAATCGAAGTGGTGAGCGCCCGGCCCCTTACCCCGGAAGAAGGTAATACCCCCGCCCTACCCTCGAAAGACATAAACCCCGGTCTGCCGCCGGGGTTTATGTCTTTCTCTCTAGCGCTACGGCCGTATAGCTTTCAGCCAGTAATCCTGGATAATGCTCTGGCCGTAAGTGGTTCCGGGTACCGCCCAGCGGGCGTTAAGCTCTACCCACCGCCGGGCCGAACCGCGCTGGACCAGATTGAACCGCGGGTCGTACAGGGTCTTCCCCGGAGGCAGGGGCTCCTTGGTAGCATAGGCATAGAGGTGCTGGATATGGGCCTCCACCCCGACGGCCGGGGAGGCAAAGGTGGCGCCGTGGAGACCGGGCTCCAGGCTGACCGCCGATGGGTCGGCCCCGTTCAGGGACTCCTGCCCCGTCAGGGGGCGGCCGGTCGCCCACAGGCCGCAGTAGTTATTCTGAAAGGGTTTTACGCTCCCGGTGAACTGGAAATACCCGGTCTCTTTTACCGCCTGGGCAAAGGCCAGGTCCCCCCGCACGCCGTACTCGGCACCAATCTTGATATACAGCTCCGGCAGTTCGTCAGGGATGGGCAGCATGTCTCGCCCGTACTCCCTCTTCATTTTCTCCGCAATACGCGGTGTTTCCCTTGCCATCCAGGCCTTTAGTTCCTCCGCTGTGAGCAGGGCTTCGCCCATTATGGTGAGATCGGCCGTCTTAATTACGGTACCGTCCGGCAGCTTGATTTCGTGATCATACTTGGACAGGAGTTCCCTCATCTTCTGAAACTCCTGGACCTGGGCAGGACTGAAAGCTCCTTCTCCCATGGCCGGCAGGTCGGAGGAATTCACAACCCTGCCATCCAGCAGGCGCAGGTTGGAACGGTAGGCGGCCAGATCCTCCAAGAGCTTATATGTAGGGGACTTTATCTCCACAGTCCTTGTTGCCTGTATCCAGTTGACCTCGCAGCCCAGGGCCTCGCCAACCGCCCGGAGGGGAACCACCGTCCGGCCGGCGGCGGTTATCCGGGCCTTGCCCAGAGAAGGGGGAATATTAAGCACTTCCCCGTTGACCACTATCTCCACTTCGGTATTTTTGCCGGTGCGCTCAGGTACCCCGTAGGAGTTGCCATCCCCTGAAGTGATAACCACCTGTCTCGTATCCCGCCGCCATTCCACCGCTGCGCCGAGGTTTTCGGCGATGATGCGCAGCGGGACGTAAGTACGGCCTCCCTCTATAAATGGCCCCTGGTCACCCGGCGGAATACTTACCTCCCTGTTATTAACATAAATACGCGCCGGCGCCGTCCCTGCCACCGCCGGAACGCCAGTTAACACCAAAATTCCCGTGCATAAAATACACGTAACCGCCCTTTTAAAAAGCATCGTCGCTACAACCCTCCCCGGCATTGTATATTCGACGAGAAAGCCTATATTTCCTCCGCTTAAGTTCTCATCCCGCGGAAAAAACGTCGAACCTCCTTTGATGTGCTTCTTAAGTAAGAAGCCGGTGGCTCTAACAACCACCGGCCATAGCGTATCATTGCTCAGCCACTTGTTCTCCTTAATTTAACAAAATCTCTCACACGTCTAGCAATATCCAAGGCTTTCTTTGCATCCGCTTCATTGGGTAAACCTTCGGGCAAGCTTCCCACCGGCGCAGTCGGGTACCGGGTCGGAATGTAATATTTCAGCGCCTGCCTGCTGGCAGAGACTTACGAGGACGGGGAGCTTATGTATCCTAGGTGGATTTATTCTATGTTTTACGAGGAATGCTTTCAGGTACTTTTCGGCAGCCTGGTGAGAGTGAAAACAGGCCAAATTGTATAGGCCTGCTTTGATAAGTTCTTCCGCGGCCCTCAAATCGTCATCAGCATACTTAAGCCAAGCCATGTATTCTTGCTGCCCCGCTGTCATAAAGCACAACCCCCTTTTTTACCACCTCTTCCTGCAAGAACAGATTCTCGTCTTCCATCATCTCTCTGAATTCCTCCGGCGTATATACGAGAAAATCTACTCCTACCTGCGGTTTGGTCAGTTTGGCCAAGAACAATAGCCTGTCCACAAATCGCAAGTCTGTCTTCATGACTACCACCAGGTCAAGGTCGCTATGTTCCTTCGCCCTGCCTCCTGCAAGAGAACCGAAAAGAATAATTTTCTCCGGGCGACAGTTTTTAATTATAATGCCACTTATCCGTTCCAGCTCTTCTTTGAGATATTGGCTATTACCCCCGCCTAAATCTATAGTCAAGGAAATCGCTCCTTTCTCCCTATCATGTCATGAAAAGCTTCTAGAAAAAGGCCGGTAGTACCCTCACGACCGGCCGGGCAGGCACAATGCTTATAAAATGACCTTGCCTTTTTCAATTATTTCATCGTGTAAGAACTCGCCATTGCGAGCTTTGTGTAACGCCGTGCCTGGCAATATGGTTTATATTGTTACCATCCTACTCAAAACGGCTTATTCTCATCTACTGCACCTGCTTCCATTCTAAGAATATGTATTGCTACCATCAAGACAATAATATAATCCCGCCAACAATTTTTGCTATGTGATTCATTTCATCAAGAAGTTCCTCCCCTGAGTTATCCCCAGTTTTGA
>DOLC01000028.1 GCA_003509545.1 Peptococcaceae bacterium | reverse complement strand
AAAAAGTGGGGATAACTCAGTTCCGGCCGCCTGGAGCCGCCCGGCCCCGGAGCGGGCTCCTCCCACCGGCCCCCTTGCAGCAGCTCCGCCGGTGGAGGAAAGGTGCTTAGGACCGGGGGAAGGCCGCCTCCACTGCCTACCTTTCCCCCTTCACGGCCGCCAAAGGGGAAAAGGAGATATGGCCGTCCGTCAAGGAGCTCCGTCCTGACCCGGCTTAAGCCCGGTAAGCCTGGCCTCCTTCCCTATGTCCTCCTCCGCCTCCAGGATCACCTTTACCCGCACCCGGCCCCCTTCTTCCGTTACTTCCACCGTTTTCGTCCCTAAAACCCTGACCCGGGGAGGGAGTTGTTGTCTGAGAACAGCCAAGGCCTGCTCCCTCGCCTTTTCCTCAGCCTCTTCCACGGTAAGCCTAAGGTGCTCCACTGCGGTTTCATAATAAGTCATAATAATCAGTTCGACGGGTAAAGCAAAATTCCTCCATCCGGGAAGGCGGATAATCCTCTCCTCCCGGCGGTAATGGGAGTACGGGGATACGGCCGATCCCTTAAGGACGACCTGACGGTTGGGGTAGCGGAGAATTACCGCCGTTGACCGCCGTCCGGTAAGATGTTCCTTTGTTTGTACCTTGGAAACCTCTCCCCGGCCTTCGTACCATACCCGGCCGCGCACGATACCCCGCGCCCGCACCAGGCGCGGAGCCGGCTGCCGGCGAGCTTCCTCACCGCCGGTGCCCGGCTGTTCAGGTGGTATAGAAGGTAAGACAATACCGGAAATGAGAATGTCGCCCCGGCGTACGGTATCGCCCACCCCCACCCGGCCCTGGCCGCTCAGCACCAGAATCTCGGATATTATGGCGTCTTTCGCGGCTATTATGTGGGCCGGAGAGCCGGAATCTCCTTCCCGGTCGGGCAGGGTTTTTTCCACTACTTCGACAACGGCCCGGGTCCCCCGGAGACTAACACCCGCCCAGGCTAATTCGGGAATCTTCAACAGGATGTAGTGCTCTAAGGAGCGTAAATCCAGGTTGCCCTTCAGGGTGCCGGGCCGTAGGCCTGCCTCCCGGGCGACATCTGCGATCCTCGGGGGCTCGACCTTCTTCAGTTCGTTAAGGGGTTCCACGTCCACCGTCCAAACGAAGGAGGAAAGCAGGTAGAGGCCGGCTACAAACACCAGGGCTCCCAGGAGGAGCATGGGTCTTCTTCTCAAACGTCGCCACCAGAAATAAATACCCCGCTTGTCCAGTATCCGAAGGGAGCAGCCGCTCTCCCGGGCCGCCCGGCGCAGGCTACGCAAATGTCTTAAAGGTATCCTGGCTATTACGCTACCTTCCCCGTACTGGTGGAGATCGTCGAAGGCCATTCCCCTTTCCAGGGCCAGGTTGAAGAAATTCTCCACTCCTTCGCCCTCCACCCGGATGATAAGATAACCTTCCAAGAAAGCCATCCAGTCCTGCCACATCAGCAATTTACCCCCTGAGCCAGGGTTATTTGGGTTATATTGCCTTCCACCACTAGGGCTTCCGGCCGGATCGCCCTAAGGATTAAGTCCACGCCGTCTACCGTTATCTCGCCGGTAGATACCTTAATTCTGATCGAATCCCGGGTGTAAACGAGGAGGCCGCGATGGTTCTCCACAACTAGCCTGCTGTTGCCCACTAGGGTTAGGCGGGGCAGGTCCATCACGACGTCAGGGGGAAGGTCGAAAAACTGGACCAACCCGGTTTCGGTAGTACGAAGGCGGGCGGTCAGTTTCTTCGAATTAAAGGTTCTGTTCATAACGGCCCCTCCCTCCAACTAAATCTATGCTTGTTCACCGGCAAAAAGACCCCCTGGTTTACCGGGCCACAAAAAAGCCCGGCTTCGTGAGCCGGGCTCGCTGGGTCGGTAGCCGCCTTGCCTGGGTAGATTTGCCGTTTTCCAGGGATACCTGGAGGAAGGGCATCCATGCGGATAAACGTGTTTTCTTAACGCCAACGCCGCTTTCTGGCGGCCTGAGCTTTCTTTTTGCGCCTTACGCTGGGCTTCTCGTAATGCTCCCGCTTGCGGATCTCTGCGAGCACCCCTGATTTCTGGCAAAGGCGCTTGAACCGCCGCAGGGCGCTATCCAAGGTTTCGTCTTTACCTACTCTTACCTCGCTCACCTGTTTCCCTCCCTCCGGCCCGGAACGCGACTACCACCCCAGGCAACTTTTAAGGGTATATATTTATTCTTATTCCACACATTTTTACTTTTTCCTTTTGCCCCGGGCGGAAACCCGCCTTTTTCTGTTCTGGGTACAGGGAGGTCAACTTTCCCTATACAAAGCTAAACAATCTACAGCTTTGTTAGGTACTCATTGTGCAGACACCAACAGGAAATATGCTGTTAGTGCCGACGGTTACCTCAAAGGTTATTCCAAGGAGGCTCCCTGTTCTCCCTCAGCGCCATCTCTGTTCACCGTGCAGTTCCCGCAGAAGACCCCACCCTTTTCCACGGCCAGTTCGCCCACCCGTATATCACCCTTTACCACACCTTTGGCCAGGATTTCCATGCGGTTGCTGACTTCCGCCTTCCCCCTTAACTGCCCAATTACCAGGCAGTTGCGGGCCGTCAAAATGGCCTCTACCTCTCCAGTTTCCCCAATGATTATATCCCCGGTAGTAGTTATTTCTCCTTCGAAGGCTCCGTCCACCCGGAGGGTTTCCTCGCTTACCAGGGAACCCTTAAATCTCGTGGTGCGTCCTATAATAGTATTAACCGGCCCGTTATCCTTTAAAGGCGCATTCCGGCGTCTCAGCATGGCTACACCCCTTACTCCAGTAGTGTGAGGGGATCCACCGGCTGTCCCTGAATTTCCAGGCGGAAATGGAGGTGGGGTCCAGTGCTTCTACCCGTACTCCCCACACGGGCAATGACCTGTCCCTTGGTTACCCGCTCCCCTTCCTTAACCAGCAGGGATGAGTTATGGCCGTAAAAGGTGCGGTAACCGTAACCGTGGTCGATGATAATCGCCCGGCCGTACACGCCCATCCAGCCCGCGAAGACCACGGTGCCCGCCCCCGCAGCCCTTACAGGAGTACCGAAGGAGGCTGCTATATCCACCCCGTCGTGGAATTCCTGCCGCCAACGGTTGGTGGGGGAAGTCCGGTAGCCGAAGGAAGAAGTGATTTCACCCTTTACGGGCCACATGGTAGGCTTGGCCTCCAGGAAGGCGAGATGTTCCTCTACCCTGCGGTCCAGCTCCCTCAACCGGGCAGCTACCCGGGGAACTTCCGCTCTTAAGTTCCGGAGACTGGCTTCCAGTTCGGCCAGATTCTGGGCCTGTTCCCGGGGCCGCAGGGGTATATAAGAGGCCCGGGAGCTTAAAGCAGGGCGAGACAGCTCCAGGCCCAGCCTTTCCCTCACCAGGGCCTCCAGTCCTATTACCTCATTAATAGCCTCCTCCAAGGCCTGGACTTCTGCCTTTAGGCGGGCGATTTCCCGGGCCTGCTGCCGGTTAACTACTTCCAGTTCCTGTAATTCCTTGGCCCGGGCGGCCAGGTGCACGGACAGATACCCCAAAACTCCTACGAGGATTAAAATAAAGGCCAAGATAAAGCCCAGGAGTTTCACACTCCAAAAGGGCAGCCGCCAGCCCCGGACCTTCCGGCGGCCCTCGGGAACCACCAAGAGGGTAAAATGAGTGTCCGTATTGCCCTTCATAAGGGTAATTTATTCCACATTTCTTGGCTTTTTCCTCTTATTAGATATTGCGAATTAAAGAAAACCCCACCGGCATTAGTGCCGGCCTCCGGCGGGGAAGGGCCGCCACAACCCCTCAGCCGGCATAGCAAGGCCACCCTGCATGGCGACCGGTGGCCTTGTTGGTCAGGGCCCTCTACCCCGAAAATACGCTTTAGCTATTTTCCTTCTTCTGCTGGTGCCGCTCGGCGGCATGGATGTCTACCCCGAAAATAACTACCCCGAAAATAACTTTTCTCTGGGCCGGCACTGTTTTCGCTCGCTAAGTGGTCCTCGCGGATCAGCCTACGGCTCAGTCTCGGGCTCGGGCGGGGTTCCCGGCCTATTCAGCATCCTCTCTTCAGAGGCCGGCCTCGGACTTCCTGTCCTCGGCCCCGCCCTCCCTCCTCGGCTTCGCCAAGTCTGCTCATCCGCTCGGACCAAATCGCCGGCTAACGAGAAATGCCGGCCCGCTGTTTTCCTCCTCCCGCTGGAGCCGCGCCGGCGGCATGTG
>DOLC01000054.1 GCA_003509545.1 Peptococcaceae bacterium | reverse complement strand
ATGCCCTCGGGCCTGCCTTCGCCTTTCGCCAAGCTTAAAGCCTGGGCCAGCCGCGAAAGCTTGTTCGCTCGCTTCCAAGCCCAAGCAGGCCTGCCCTGCAAAAAGTGGGGATAACTCAGTTAGCACTCCCGGCAGCGGTAATAGGGCGACTACCTTGCTTTTAGAGCCGCCTCTATGCGACGCCAGGGAGCGGGATGGGAATAGGTCAGCCACTCAACAAAGGGGGCCGGAGCCACCTCCTGCAGATTGCGGCGCGCGAGGTCCACGTGAAGTTGCACCATGGCGGGGACGTTGCCCGTGAGTTCCAGGGCTACCCGGTCGGCCTCCCTTTCCATCTGTCGGGAAAGGGCGTTCTGCACCGGTAGCACGATGAAGGAGACGAGGTGGAAGAAAAGCCATATCACGACCAAGATATGGGGACCATAGGGTCCCCCTCGCAAGGCCTCCCCCGGTGCCGTGAGGCGTAAGACGGTGTACAAAGCCGCAAAGAGGGCCAAGCTCCCCGCCATACCCCACATGAGGCTCTTAACGATGTGCCCCCGCGCCCAGTGGGCTATCTCATGGGCTACCACGGCCTCTATTTGTTCCGGGGGATAATCCCTTATCAGGGTATCGTACAGGACGATGCGCTTTGTTCCTCCCAGGCCGGCAAAATAGGCGTTGGCCTTGGTGGTCCGGCGGCTGGCGTCCATGACCAACACCTCGTCTACCTCCAATCCTGCGTTTGCGGCCAGGCGAACGACCATCTCTTTTACGGGGCCATGGGCCACCGGCTCGAAACGGTTGAAGAGGGGGGCCACCACTACCGGCCAGAGCATGGCTTCCACGACCATCCACGCAGCCAGAAAAATACCCGCAGCCGCCCACCAGCCCGTCGGCCAGCGGGCCGTGGACCAGAACAGCAGGAGGGTTCCCACTCCCGAAAAGAGCAGGTCCAGACTGGAGCCCTTAAGATAGTCCAGCCACCAGGAAAGAAGCCCTTGGGTGGAAAAGCCCCACCGGTGCTGTACTACAAAACTGCTGCCGAAGGTGAAGGGGAATTCGACCAGCTTAAGCAAAAGCCAGATCGCCCCGAAGAAGAGGGCGAGGGCCAGGTAGTAACGCTGACAGGAAAACTTAAGTAAAAGCCGGGCCAGGGCGACCCCCTTGCCGCTCCACCACAGCCACCACAAGAGCCCGGCCTTGGTCAGGAAGGCCGCCAGGCCGAGGAGGCACACCGTCTGCTGGTACCTCCGGGCCCGCTCCAGCTCGGCCGGGCTGAAATATTGGGCCACCAGGTCGGGCACAGGTGCCGGTAGAAAGAGAAACAAAAGGTAGAGGGACGCCAGCAGCAACACAGCCGCCAGCAGAACTCCCCACACTAACTGGGCCTTGAGCAAACCTTACCCGCCCCCTGTCTTACTCTCTGAGGAGATCTTATTCTACCGCCCGCCCGAATATCCTCCCACCGGCCATGGTTTCAAGCTCCGGCTGCGGAACCGGAAAGTAGAGGCACCCTCCTACACCACCTCCTGGAGGCCCCAGAATAAAACCGGCCCTCGAGGGCCGGCGCACCGCGTTTTCCGTCCTTACTCCTTTTCCACCGGAATGCCCGCCAGTTTCATCTTTTCCCGGAACTCTTCTTCATACTCTTCATAGGTGTGGACTTTCACGGGATAATTCCAGGGGTTCACGTGCCTCCTGGCCCGGCTGTCATTGGGCAGGTTGCGGGTCGGGGTCAGGAAAATACCGCCCATGTGCACCAGCTTGCTGAAGGGGAAGTAGGCCAGCAGGGCACACACCAGCCCCCAGTGGATATAGAAGAGAACGCCGATCCCTTCCGGAATGCGGGGCCGGAAGGTCAAGACTCCCAGGGCCAGCTCTTTGACGGCCGCCACGTCTACCCCCACGAAATAGCGCATGAGAACGCCGGAAAGTCCGATGCCCAAAAGAAGGAACAGGGGCACGTAGTCGCCCGGCAGGGAAATATACCGTACCTGGGGTATGAAGAAGCGGCGGAGCAGGAGATAAGTAACGCCTAACAGAAGGGTTATGTCCGTAAGGTAAAGGGCGCGTAATCCCACCCGTAGGAACCCGTCGATCCCTTCCACCCAATAAACAAAGGAGGGAACGGGGTCGGTAAAGAAGCGCAGGTGCCGGATCACTACCAGAAGCATGGACCAGTGAAAAACCAGGGCGCCCAGCCACAACCACTTCTCCCAGTGGTAGGCCAGATGCGGCCCCCCATGGAGCTCGGCCTTGGTGTTGCGAAAGAGGGAGCGAAACAGCAGGATCTCCAGGGCCATGCGCCCGATAACACCCGCGGTACTGGAGGGGTTATCCAGGCTGCTGGGCTTGATCCAAGGAAGGGAACGCTGTTGTCCGCCGGTAGTGGGTATCCGAAAGGGGACGGGCGACCGCCCCCACCCCAACAGCCGATAAACCATGCCGCCGAGAAAGACGGCCACAGCAACGTATGGGAGCACCGCTCCCACCAAAAATCGGAGGCCCAGCACTTCCACGGCCAGGGTTATGGCCAGTATTAAAACCCCCACCACGGCCAGTGAAAAAGCTACTCCCATGGCAACTTACCCCTCGTTTCCTAAAGCTGATTCTTTCTTGACGGCCACCACTATCCTGTAAAGGACGGTGAGGACCAGCAATCCGGCAGCCCATACCCCTAGGGTAATTAGCACCTCCGGGAGGGTCGGCGCGTATTCACTGACCCGCTCAAAGGGATTGGGGATAAAGCCGGCTATGACGAGGCCCAGGCCCTTCTCGATCCACAGGGCTCCGAAGACGGACCCGCAGGCCACCAGCAGGGTTTTTTCCCGGGCGCGGGTAGCGGGGTTTATAAGGAGAACAAGGGCCAAGGCGGAAAGGAAGACGAACACCCACATAAAGGGGACCATCCCCCTGTGCCCTTCGAGCCCGACAAATAAATACTGCAGGCTCTGCATACCGTGGCCGGGTACCTGACTGTAAAAGGCCGTGAAAAGCTCCAGTGCCACAAAAAACACGGTAACGATCATGGCGTAGGTAACAATGCCTGCCAGTTTCTGCACGGCAGCCCTACCCGGGTCGAACCCGGCATACTTTTTCAAGATGTAACACAGGAGGATGAGAAGAGCCGGCCCGGAAGCAAAAGCCGAAGCCAGGAAGCGCGCCGCCATCAGGGCGGTAAGCCAGTAATGCCTTCCGGGAAGACCGGCATAGAGGAAGGCCGTCACCGTATGGATGCTCACCGCCCAAGGTATGGATAGATAAATCAGCGGCTTCAACCACCTGGGAGGAGAAACCGCCTTGTATTCGGCTTCTAAAACATGCCAGCCAATTATAATATTGAGAAGAAGATATCCGTTCAGCACCACCATATCCCAGAAGAGAAGGGAATTGGGCGTCGGATATAATATCATATTTAAAAGTCTCATGGGCTTTCCGAGGTCCACTATGACAAAGAGCAGGCACATAATGATGGCCGCTACGGCCAGGAATTCTCCCAAAACGGTAATTCGGCCGAATTCTTTTACGTTGTGAAGGTAGTACGGCAGCACCAGCATTACGGCCGAGGCCGCCACCCCCACCAGGAAAGTAAACTGCCCGATATACAGGCCCCAGGAAACATCCCTGCTCATGCCGGTAACGGTGAGGCCCTCCTTGAGCTGCCAGAGATAGCAGGAGAAACCTACACCTATTACGACCAGCAATAGAACTATCCATCCCCAGTAACGGTTGCTGCCCGTAAGAGCCTTGGCCAGCATGCCTATCGTCCTCCGCTGTTCCCTAGACCGGGATTAATTACATAGTAAACTTTGGGCCGCGTACCCAGTTCGGGTTTCCGCACTATGGTATAGCTGGCAGAGAGTATCCGCCTCACTTCGGAACTGGGGTCGTCCAGGTCGCCGAAGACCAGGGCCTTTGCCGGGCACGCTTCCACACAGGCAGGCGGCAGGCCCTCTTCCAGCCGTTCGGTGCAGAAATTGCATTTCTCTACCACACCCTTTTCCCGGGTGGGGAAGGCGGGATTCAATTCCCGCAGGTACGGCCGCGGATCGCGAAAATTGAAGCTGCGGGCGCCGTACGGGCAGGCCGCCATGCAGTACCGGCACCCCAGGCACCGGTGGTAGTCCATCATAACCAGGCCGCCGTCGCCCTTGAAGGTGGCCTTGGTGGGACACACCCTCACGCAGGGCGGATTTTCGCAGTGGTTGCACAGAACCAGGAAGGGTTTATCCCTCAGGTGTTCGGCAAGGTACTCGTGGACCTGCTCCGGGAAGGCATGCTCAAACCTTTCGGTCCACACCCACTTGACCTCTTCCTCGGGGTCCGGAATCTCCGGCACGTTGTGGGCGCGGTGGCAGGCCAGAATGCAGTCCCGGCATTCCGCTCCCCGCTCCCAGCACTTCTGCATGTCTACTACCATGGCCCATTTTCTACCCACCGCAGACCCGGCCCCTGCCGCATCCCGGAGTGCACCGCTACCGGCGAACCCTTTAACCGCCGGTAGAAAGACCAGGCCTAACCCACCTACAGCCCCGATTTTCAAAAAGCTCCGCCTGCTGGTCCTCATCATTTACTCTCCCTTGGAAATTCGAGATGACACGTCCAGCAATCGGGTGCTACCCCAGCGTAATCATGGCACAGGGCGCAAAACTCGTCGTAGTTGGAATGACAGTCCAGACAGGTGTTCTGCAGACTCATTAAGTACTCCTTCCCATCGCCGGCCACATAGGTCCTCTCCCCCCCACGGACTACCCGGTCGCGCCATTCTTCCAGGAGCCGCATGTGATTGGCCCTCATATAAGAAGCGGGCTCCACACACTGGGGCTCGGCCATTTCCCGGATTCGGGGCGTGTCCAGGCTGACCTGGGGTGCGGAAGCAGCCTTTCCTATGTTGTACCAGAAGGGAAAGGTCATCACCACCAGAAAAACTACTATCCCGGTGATGATGTAACGCATATCAGGTATTTTCATCGTCTCCACTTCCCTTTAAGGGTTCTCCCCGCAAAGTAGTGGTGCGCTCGGCCTCACCCTTCATCACCAGGGCGTTCCCTACCAGCTCGTGGAGGCCGGCTACGCCGACCCCCGGCACCCAGTAATCCATCAGGGCCGGCAATACGGCGCGGTCGATGGCGCAAATACACGCCAGGAGATTTACACCGTATTTTTCCCGGACGTAGCCCACGGCATTGGCCCGCGGGAAGCCCCCGCGCATGCGCATTTCCATATTTTCGTCGGCGTTCAAGCCCCCTCCGCTGCCGCAGCAGAAGGTCTGTTCCCGGATGGTGTTTTCCGGCATTTCATAGAAGCGGTTGCAGACCTTGCGCAGGATATACCGCGGCTCCTCAAAGAAGCCCATGGCCCGCGCCGGGTTGCAGGAATCGTGGAAGGTGACTTTGAACACGTCGTTCCGGCTGGGATCCAGTTGGATCTTGCCGTGCCGGATGAGGTCCGCGGTGAACTCGCATATGTGCACCATCTTGGTGGACCGGGCGTTCTCAAACTTGGTACCCGTCAGGGGAGAAACCGGTTCCTCCAGGGAGTCGGCCGGGCCGTTCATAGTGTCCATGTATTGGTGAATGACCCGCCACATGTGGCCGCATTCCCCGCCCAGGATCCATTTCACTCCCAGTCTCCGGGCTTCGTCGTACATCTTGGCATTGAGCCTCTTCATTACCTCATGGGAAGTGAAGAGGCCGAAGTTACCTCCCTCGGACGCATAGGTGCTGAGGGTATAATCCAGGCCGATCTCGTGGAAGAGCATAAGATAGCCCATAAAGGTATAAATGCCGGGATCGGCAAAAACATCGCCCGAAGGAGCTATGAACAGGATCTCCGCTCCCTTGCGGTTGAAAGTAGGTTCTACCCGGATGCCCGTCACGTTCTCTATCTCGTCCACACAAAAGTCCACCATATCCCGGAAGGCGTGGGGCTCAATCCCCACGTGGTTCCCCACCCGGTAACAATTAGCCACCGGAGCTATTATCCAGTCGGGGTAAATGCCCAGCAGGCCGAGCAATTCCCTGCCCATCATGGTGATCTCGGCCGTATCGATGCCGAAGGGGCAGAAGAGGGAACACCGGCGGCACTCCGTACATTGATAGAAATAATAGAACCACTCTTTTATAACCTCTTCCGTCAGGTCCCGGGCTCCCACCAACTTGCCCGTCATCCTGCCGCTTAAGGTGAAATAGCGCCGGTAAATGCTGCGGAGGAGTTCCGCCCTGAGAACCGGCATGTTGCGGGGATCTCCGGTCCCTATGAAGAAATGACATTTGTCGGCGCATGCACCGCACCGGCTGCATATATCCATAAACAGCTTCAGGGACCGGAATCTCTCCAGGCGCTCCTTAAAGCCTTCCAGCACAATCTCCCGCCATTCGGGCGGCAGCTTCCAGTCCTCTTCTTCCGGGGACCACTCCCTCGGGTTGGGCAACCCCAAGGCCTCTAGGTGACGCGGCTTGGCGGCATACAGCCAGGTGCCCCGCCTGAATTCTACGGGATTGTCCATCCAACCCCGGCGGGGAGGATTATAATCGATCTTCACCAGTTCCTCCGGTTTGGGAAGGGAAGCCATATTCACACCCTCTTACTCAAAAATAGTGACTCCTAAGTTGGCCCTCTGGAGCAGGCGAGACGTCCTGTTTTTTATTTCCTTGATCCTGATGGCAAAAAGCTCCTCGCGGCATTTCATGTAGCCGTCGAAGGCCAGGCCCGCCAGCTCATCTACCCTGGCCTCGAATTCGAGCAATTCCCCCCAGGGCAACTCCCTTTCTGCGGCCGCGGCCGCCAGTTCCTCCCTCACCACCTGTTTCAAGAGGAAGACGAAGGCCACGGCTTGGGAAGGGCGAAATTCCTGCACCGCCTGGATGCGGATAATCCGGTCCAGCCAGGGATCCACCCGGTCCGGTTCCAGACCCCGCAGCAGTTCCTCATATATGCCCTTCATCCCCTCGTAGAGGGCATACCCTACCGGATTGGCAAACCGGTCCTTTTCTTCTCTCAGGAACCGGGCCGCTTCCGCCGGATAGGTCTTCAAGACCCCCTCGTACCATTTATTGATGATCGCGTCTTTCTTCCCGCTTAAAAAATTGTGGAGCTTCACCGTTACCATCCCTTAACTCCCGGCAAACAAACTCATACCTTCTTTCACAATGTTTAAGGGTGGGTTTTCGTTTTTCCTAGAACTACTTCTGTTATTTATAAAATTTATTTCGCTATTTCCGGAGGAATTCCTGCTGTAACGCCGAATTTTTTTATTATATTAGATCCGCCGGCGACCTGGCGTACCCAGTCTTGTTTCTAGGCCTGCTTGGCTTTCGCTCGCTCCGGAAACCTTCGCGGGCCAAACTATCGCTCGGCTCAAGGCTCCGGCAGGCTTCCCGGCAGAATTTAAGCCTCCTGCCTCAGTTGCCGGCCGTAGGTTTCTCATGCCCTCGGGCCCGCCTCCGCCTTTCGCCAAGCTTAAGTTTGGCTAGCCGCGAAAGCTTGCTCGCTCGCTTCCAAGCCCAAGCAGGCCTGCTCTGCAAAAAGTTGGGATAACTCAGGCCGGCGACGGTTTGACCGGCGCTCCGAAAAAGTATATACTCTCCTTTAAGCACACCACCGAACGGGTGATGGAATTTGCGCTTCTTTTCTTCTATGAAAGCCGCTTTTTTGCTCCTATTATGCCTGGGAGCGGCGGCTTCCGCGGGGACCTTCATCCCCCAGGGCCAGCCCCCGTCCTTCTACTACGCCAGGTACGGCGAGGCCGCAGGAAATTTTCTCCTGCTCCTGTCCCTTGATCAGGTGTATCGGAGCTGGTGGTTTCTAACCCTGGCAGCCCTCCTGGGCCTCAGTCTTCTCCTTTGCTCCCTACGGAGATGGAAGAACCTCAGGGGCTGGCGGGGCCGCGGCTCCGTCCTCCTCCACTTAAGCCTCCTTTTAATCTTGGCCGGAGCAGTCCTCTCCGCCTACCTGGGCCGCTCCGCCTATGTAGAAATAGGTGTGGGAGAAGGAGTAGACTTGGCAGCCCACGGTTTCCCCGGCTTCGCTTTATCCGTGAAGGATTTCCGCATCGAATACTATCCCACCCTAGAACCCCGGCAGTATATCAGCCTGGTCCGGGTGGAAAGCGATAGCGGCTCGGTCCGGGAGCAGGAGGTGAAGGTTAATCATCCCTTAAAATTTGAGGGATTAAAAATTTATCAGAAGAGATACGGGTGGCTGATCCAGGGAGAGGTATCCTACGGCACCGGGGTTTTCCCCTTCCAGGCGGCCCACGGCGGAGAGCTTCTCCTGGACGAGGTCCAAAGATTGCGCCTTAGGTTTTTCTTGCTCCCCGGAGGCGAAGGGGCAACCGCCACACCCCCATCTTCACCCCCAACCGACACCCCCGGCTTGGCCTGTCTGCTTCTCCGGGACACGGACATCCTAGCCACCGGGATCATCGGGCCAGGGGAAAGCAGAACCCTCGGCGACTATACCGTGACCTTTATCGGTCATCGCCGTTACACCGGCCTCGAAATAAAAAGAGACCCGGGCGTGGGGGTGACCTACGCGGGCTTCGTCCTCGTCCTGGTGGGTTTCGTTATGCGGTACCTGATATCCGATAAAATGAAGTTAGCTGGAGGGGAAAGTTGAAATCATGGAAGCAAAATATGTCTTGGCTGCGTATTTTTTCCTGTTAATCGCCCTTCTCCTTAGTTTAATCCTCCTGTGGCAGCCCCACCGACCCCTGGGCCGGACGTCCCTGGCCTCCGTTGTTATCGCCTTTGTCCTCCTCACCCTGGCCCTGGGCCGGCGCACCTTGGAAAGCGGCTACCTCCCCGTAGCCACGCTATACGAGTTCACCCTCCTTTTCGCGTGGGGGATTCTCTTCCTCTTCTTCTTTATCCGGAAACATATTCCCGGTAATCTGTTGACCGTCCTGGTAGCCCTGCTGGCCGTGCTCATCCTTTCTTTCAGTAATACCCTCCCTTCGGAAAGCCGGCCCCTGATGCCCGCCCTGCAGAGCGTGTGGCTCCAGCTTCACGTACTGACGGCCGTTATAGCCTACGGGTCCTTCGGTCTCTCCTTTTGCCTGGGCATCCTTTATCTGCTCCACGAAAGGATCCGGAACAGGGAACTCCCCTTTTCCCTCCCCTCCCCGGCTAAATTGGACCACCTGCTGTATTGGTGCGCGGCCGTGGGCTTTGCCTTCATGACCCTAGTGCTCATCACCGGGGCGGTCTGGGCGGAAGAAGTTTGGGGCCGGTGGTGGGGCTGGGACCCCAAGGAAACGTGGGCCCTGATCACCTGGCTCATCTATGCCGGCTTCCTCCATGCCCGTAGGACCTACGGTTGGCGGGGCAGAAGGGCGGCCGTTGTAGCAGTAGTAGGGTTTTTGGCCGTACTCTTTACCCTTTTCGGTGTTTCTTTGCTACTACCCGGCCTGCATAGCTATGCATAACCTAGCGGCTCACCAGTCTGGACCAGAGGAAGCCCACGATTACCCGTCCTACGGCAGCGGCGGGCACGGCCAGGAGAAGGCCCACCACCCCGAAAAGCTCGCCCCCTGCCATGACGGCCAGAATGACGGCGAGGGGGGATAACTCCACGCTCTGACCCAGGATCCGCGGGGCCAGGATCGCGGTTTCGATCTGTTGTACGACCACGATCACCCCTAGGGCATAAATGGCAAGGCGGGGAGACTCCATCCAGCTCAA
This sequence comes from Peptococcaceae bacterium, assembly GCA_003509545.1. Taxonomy (GTDB): domain Bacteria; phylum Bacillota; class DSM-521; order Neomoorellales; family Neomoorellaceae; genus UBA12545. The sequence goes on along the minus strand of DOLC01000054.1, from coordinate 5,491 downwards.
GGCGACCACGGGTATGGCCCCGATGAGGGGCCCGAAGTAGGGAATGAGATCCGCCAAACCCATGATAATGCCCATAACCACGGCATAGGGGCTTCCGGCCAGAAAAAGCCCCAGGCCTGTAAGGGCGCCTACCAGCACGGAAATCAGCAAGTGGCCCCAGACGAAACCGGTCAGGATGCGGTCGATCTCCATCCACAGCCCCAACAGGTCTTCCCGCCATGCCGGAGGCAAAAGGCGGAGGGCGCTCCGGCCTAGATTCTCGCTATCCTTGAGAAGGTAATACGCCAGGACCGGCGCCAGCACGATGCTGGTCAAACCCGAAAATAGCCCGGCCAGGAGGCCGACCGCCTGGCGGATGCCCACCTCTATCCGGCCCTGGAACACGGCCAGGCTTTCGTCCACGAGGCGCTTCAGGCCCGCCGGCATACCAGGTCGCTGGTACCGGTCGTAGAAATGCTGCAGCCACCCCTGAACTTCACCGGTAAAGACGGGGAGCTGGTCCAAAAACTTGTTGAGTTCCCGCAGGAGCCGGGGTAGGACGTAAAGTAGGGTTAGAGCTAAAACGGCCAGCCCCAGGAGATATAAAAGCAGGATGGCCTTCGGTCGGGGCCACCCGCGCTTTTCCAGGGCTATAACGGCCGGCTTGAGAAAGTAGGCGAGAAGGGCGGCGCCCAGCAGGGGGGTAAAGAGGGGCCGCACTAGATATAGAAAAAATAAAGCCCCGGCCGAGAGAGCACCACCTAAGGCCAGGCGCGATAATTTATTACGTTGCAGGGAAAACATGGCCTACCCTTCACCCGGAGTTCCGGTTTTCAGTTTTTGCGATAACGAACGACACCTCCCAACCGCTTGAGACGATCTGACTCCTTTACGCCGGCCGGATGGGCGGGCGGCCGGCGCTCTCCCGCGGATTGGGTAGGGTGAGACATCAACCCTATAAAAAATCCTACTACTGCCCCGGTCAGCAGACCTCCCCAGAATCCTCGCCGCAGCATAGGTTTTTAGCCCCCCCGGTGGTCATAGGCAACTAAGGTACCGTCTTCGGCAATGGCGAAGACTTCATTGCGACCGTTGAATTCCAGGAGACAGTCCCAGCAGTAGTACTGGTCCACCCCTACGCGTCCCACGGCTTTACCGCCGCAGACAGGACAAGTAGGCAAATTACCCTCCACCTCCCGCATTAAGGATGACCACGTCGGGTCCCCAGGTAATGGAACAGGGGGCGGCTTCAATGGTTCGACGCCCCTCGAGGAGATCGTTTACCAGTCCCTGGGATAGTTCCAAGGCCACAATCCGACCGGAGGGCCATTCCACCTCCACATCTTCCAGGAGCCCCAGCTCGCGGCCCCCGGAATCGAGGACCCTCCTACCTTTAAACTCCCGCCAGCGCAGGCTCTCCTCGGGTACCCTGTCCTCCAGGCAGGCGCTGTTCTCCACCGTCAGGGCATGGGGCCCCGAATTCTTGATTTTTTGGGCCTCGAGGAACCGGGGTCCCTTCCAAAGCCCGCCGGGGGCAAGGACGACGCCGGACAGGCCGTAAGTGGCGACGTCCCAGACCAGGTCATGTACCCGTCCCAGCTCTTCGCCGGCGTCCAGGCATACCACGGGCAAACCCACCAGTTCTCTCCCTTTGGGCAAAAGAATCCCCTCGCTCAAGCAGTATTATTGCCCGGCCGGGCTCGAAAAATGCGCCCGTCTCAGGGCGCATCTTCTTCCCACGGTGCCATGATGGTGCCCCCTCCGGCCACCACGTCGCCCTGGTAATAAACCACCGCCTGTCCGGGGGCCACCGCCCGCTGGGGTTCCTTAAATATTACTTTGGCCCGCCCCCCGCCCTGGGGCCGGAGGAGAGCCGGCACCTCCGGGGCCCGGTAGCGGATTTTAACGGTGACCTCTGCCTCCGGCGGCGGTTCGGCCCACAGAATAAAGTTATTATCCCTCGAGGTTAAGCCGGGCTTAAAGAGTTCTCCTTCCTCCCCCACGATTACGGCATTCCGCCGGGGATCCAGGGCCACCACGAATAGGGGCCGGCCGGCTGCCAGGCCCAGGCCCCGCCGCTGGCCCACGGTATAATAGGCTAGACCCCGGTGCCGACCCACGACCCGCCCCTCCGTATCCAGAATGGGCCCCGGCCGGAGGGGAACCCGAGCCCGCTCCCGGATGAACTGGCGGTAGTCGCCGGTGGTAACGAAACATATTTCCTGGGATTCGGGCTTTCGGGCCACCGGCAGGCCGTAGCCCTCCGCCATGGCCCGCACCTCGTCCTTGGTGTAATCTCCCAGGGGCAACAGGGTACGGGCCATCTGCTCCTGGGTAAAGGTGTATAGGAAGTAGCTTTGATCCTTGGCGGCGTCCCGACCCTTGGCCAGGAGGTAACGTCCCCGCTTCTCGTCGTACCATATACGGGCATAATGGCCCGTAGCCACGTAATCCATACCCAGGGCCAAGGCTTTGCGCAGAAGGCCCTCGAATTTAATGAAGCGGTTGCAGGCCACGCAGGGGTTAGGGGTACGCCCCTCCAGGTAATCTTCTACGAAGTAATCGATAACCTTTTCCCCGAACATATCGCGGAAATTGAGCACATAATGAGGAATGCCCAGGAGGGCAGCTACCCGCCGGGCATCCTCTACGGCGCTTAAAGAACAGCATCCCGTTTCCCCCGGTGGCGGCGGGGCGTCTGCAGGCCAGATATCCATGGTAACTCCGATGACCTCATAGCCCCTGTCCTTCAGTAAAGCGGCGGCCGTAGAACTGTCCACCCCACCGCTCATGGCCACCATAACCTTGGCTTTAGCCAGTCATGTCACCGCCCTTGCTGTTCTTCTTCTCGTAGTCCTCTATGGCCTTGTGCAGGGCATCGGCCGCCAGATTGGAACAGTGCATCTTCTGGGTAGGCAGGCCGTGGAGGGCCTCGGCCACGTCTTTATTGGTTATGCGCAGGGCCTCCTCCAACGTCTTGCCCTTCACCATCTCGGTAAGCATGCTGCTGGTGGCAATGGCCGCCCCGCAGCCGAAGGTTTTGAACTTGGCATCCTTTATTATGCCGTTTTCCACCCTGATGTAAAGGCGCATGATGTCTCCGCACACCGGATTGCCTACCTGCCCGACTCCGTCGGCATCCGGGATCTCTCCCACGTTGCGGGGATTGGTGAAATGATCCATCACTTTTTCGCTATACATGTCCACTCACTCCTTACCGACCTCAAATAACCTCCCGGCCCTACTTCCCTTTATTGTATAAAGGAGACATGGCGCGCAGGCGCTCCACGACCTCCGGGAGCACTTCCAGGACATAGTCGATATCCTCTTCCGTGTTATCTCGACCCAGGGTCATGCGCACCGAACCATGGGCGATTTCATGGGGGATTCCCATGGCCAGGAGTACGTGGGACGGGTCCAGGGACCCCGAAGTACAGGCCGAGCCGCTGGAAGCGGCTATTCCCTTCATATCCAGGCTGAGAAGGATGGATTCCCCTTCCACGTAACGGAAGCTGAAGTTGGCATTGATGGGGGACCTCTGCTCCCGGTCGCCGTTCAACCTGGTTTCCTCGATCCTCGCCAGTACCCCCTCGATTAGTTTATCCCGCAAAGCCTTTAACCGGCGACCCTCGCTCTCCAGTTCCCTGCCGGCCAATTCGGCCGCCTTGCCGAAACCCACGATGCCAGGCACATTCTCCGTCCCCGCCCTGCGCTTGCGCTCCTGCCCCCCGCCATGCAACAGGGGCTGGATGCGGGTTCCCTTGCGGACGTAAAGACACCCCACCCCTTTAGGGCCATAAATCTTATGGGCCGACGCGGTTAAAAGATCGACATTTAAATCCTGAACGTTGACCGGTATTTTGCCTACGCTCTGTACGGCATCGGTGTGAAAAATAATACCTTTCTCCCGCGCCACCTTGCCGATTTCCCGGATGGGCTGAATAGTGCCCACTTCGTTGTTAACATGCATAATACTGATAAGAATGGTCCCGTCGGTAATAGCTTGCAGGACGTCTTCCACGCGCACCAGGCCTTCCGGCGTGACCGGCAGAAAGGTCACCTTAAAGCCCTGGCGCATCAAATACTGGGCCGTATCCAAAACAGCATGGTGTTCGATGCTGGAAGTGATGATATGCTTTCCCTTATTTTGATTGGCGTAGGCGGCGCCGATAAGGGCCATATTATCGGCCTCGGTACCCCCGCTGGTAAAGATTATTTCCTCCGGCTGAGCTCCGATAAGGGACGCCACCCGCGCCCGGGCCTCTTCTACGGCCTTTTTGGCCTGGCGGCCCCAACTATAAATGGTGGACGGGTTGCCGAATTCCTCCTTCAGGAACGGGAGCATTTCCTCCAGTACCTCCGGCCGCACCGGCGTCGTAGCACTGTGATCCAGATAAACCCGTCGCATGCTCTCACCTTTTCCCCGGAAATCTAGATGTAGTAAATGTAACTATTACTCTGCTGCAACTTATTGGCCTCTATGACCATATCTTCCAACGTAATGGAATCCAAGACTCCGCTTACGCTATCCCGCACCTTTTCCCATATGGTACGGGCCACGCAGCTTTCGGCCCGGGAACAGCATTCCCCTTCTTCTTTTACGCAATCCATGGGAGCAATAGGCCCTTCCAATACGCGGATAATGTCCCCCACCTTAATTTCCGAGGGATCCCTGGCCAGGGTGTACCCCCCCTGGGCGCCACGGACGCTTTTTACCAGGCCGGCCTTGCGCAGGGCAGCTATGAGCTGTTCCAGGTAATATTCGGAGATATCCTGGCGTTCAGCTACGCTCTTCAGGGAGATGGGCCCTTCGCCGTAACGCTGGGCCAAGTCGAACATGGCGCGCAGGCCGTATTCCCCTCTGGTGGAGAATTTCACGATGCCCTCACCCCCCCATCTTTTCCCTTGCTTCCGTAGTTTATATCTTAGCAATCTACTCGGATATTGTCAAGGCAAAACCGAGCGATATACTATACTTTATTAACTTTCCATGAAACCTTCCCTTTTATGCGTCCCGGGAGCCGCCCGGGTCGAACTCCAGAGGGGCAAGTAAAGGCCCTGGGGTATCCCCGCTTTTTGCAGCGGGAGGCCTGCTTGAACTTTAAAGCGAGGGACTAAACACGAGCGACAAGCCAAACTTTGAGCTTCGGCCGAAACCGGAGGCGGGGCCGAGGATAGAATGTCCGAGACCCTTCCACCGGCAAGGATGCCGATTGGATCGGGTACCCCTCTTTAAGGTTTTAAGGCCGAAGGCTAGTTGGGCCAACGAGGGACCGAAAGCCAAGGATATCTGGAACTAATTGGGAATAACTTAGGTAAAGACCCTGGCGCATCCCCAGTTTTGATCCTGGCCTGCTTGGCTTCCGCTCGCAAAGGCCTCCCTCGCGGGCAGGACTTTTGCTTGGCTTAAAGGCTTAAGGCAGGCTTCCCGGCAGAATTTAAGCATCCTGCCTCAGTTGCCGGCCGCAAGGATACATGCCCTCGGGCCAAGCTTTAAGCCTTTCGCCAAGCT
>DOLC01000079.1 GCA_003509545.1 Peptococcaceae bacterium | reverse complement strand
CCGGCAACTGAGGCAGGATGCCGAATTCGGCGGGAAGCCTGCCGGAGCCTTGAGCCAAGCAAAAGTCCTGCCCGCGAGGGAGCCCTTTGCGAGCGGAAGCCAAGCAGCCCGGGATCAAAACTGGGGATGCGCCAGATGGCGTAAACTTTAGGAAGGAAACCTCCGTTCTCCGTCGAAATTTAAGGCCATACACCCGCCGGCCCCGGCATTACGCCGGTGAGCACCGGCCACGGCGGGCCGCCGGATTATTCCCGGCCCGGCCTGCCGGCCTATCTTCGCCGAGGGATTTCGGCACGCTTCTAAGCCGTGAGTTTCTCGGCAAAAAGGCGGTGTTAGCCGGCTCATGGCGGGACCATATCGCAAGGCACCAGGGTTACACCGCCTTGCAAAAGGAGGTATTGCCGTGGCAGAACTTCCCTTAGATCTCCGCATAGCGCCCGCCGAGGTCGAACCGGTAACCGAAGTTCTGAAAGAAGGAAACATCTTCCTGGTTTCCCTGCCCTCAGGGGAAATCGTCGGGGGCAATCCGGGGACCTTGGGTCTGTTCCACCAGGACACCCGCTACCTGGACCGGTTCGAGTTGTTCCTCCAGGAACGAAAACCCGTCTTCCTCTCCTCGGCCATTCGAGACAGCCACTTTGCCCAGATAGAGTTGACCAATCCCGAGTTTAGCCTTCCCTCCGGCCAGGTCGTCCCCCTGCAAAGCGTCCACCTGCGAATACTGAGGCTGATAAAGGACGCCCTGTTCCAGCGTTTGCGCCTTATTAACTTCAATTCCTTTCCCTTGAGCCTTTCCCTGGACATCCTCCTAGGGGCGGACTTCCGCGATATTTTTGAGGTGCGGGGAACCCGGAGACCCCGCCGGGGAGAAGTGCTGACCCCGGAGGTTAAGCGCTGGGGGGTCAAACTGGCCTACCGGGGCCTCGACGGCCGGGTAAGGACCACGTCGGTCTCTCTCGATCCTCCCCCGGCCGTCATCAGGGCCGAAGGGAATCGAGCTCTCGTACGGTACAACCTCACTTTACCTCCCCATAAGAAAGTCTACCTCCACTTCCGGATAGATCTGGACAAGGAGATCGCCGAGGACCCTGCCCTCATTTCCACCGGATTCTCTGCCGCCACCATCATGTTGGCGGGCCGCTACCACCAGTGGGAACGGGAATGTACCCAATTTCATACCGACAACACGACCCTGAACAACATGTTGCAGACCGCTCTGACGGACCTGGCCGCCCTCCAGACCGACTACCCGGGGGAGGGACGCATCCTAGATGCCGGCATACCATGGTATGCCGCGCCCTTCGGCCGCGACTCCCTTATTACCGCCTGGCAGACCTTAATAGTCAATCCCGATATTGCCCGTCACACTTTGCGCTTCCTCGCCCGCTACCAGGGAAGGCGCGAAGATAGATGGCGGGAGGAAGCACCCGGCAAGATATTGCACGAACTCCGCCGGGGAGAAATGACCCGCTGCGGCGAAGTACCCCACAGCCCCTATTACGGTTCCATAGACTCCACCCTGTGGTTCGTGATCCTCCTCGGCGCCCTGTACCGGTGGACCCTGGATAAAGACTTCCTTCGGGAGATGGCCGAACCCCTGCGGCGCTGCATCCGGTGGTGCCTGTGGTACGGAGACCTGGACAACGATGGGTACCTGGAGTACCTGCGGACCTCCCCCGCCGGGCTGACCAACCAAGGGTGGAAGGATTCCTGGGACGGCGTCATAGACCCCGAAGGCCGCATCCCTGCCGGCCCCATTGCCCTAGTGGAGGTGCAGGCTTATTATTACCTGGCCCTCCAGGAAGCCGCCTACCTGCTGCAGGTCCTGGGGGAAGGTATGGTAGCCGCCAGCCTCCTCCGCAGGGCCCACCGGCTAAGGGAGCGGTTCATACGGGATTTTTGGCGGGAGGACGAGGGCTATCTCATTTTTGCCCTGGACGGGCAAAAACACCCCATCACTACCCTGGTCTCCAACGGAGGCCACTGCCTGTTCACCGGCATCCTGTCGTCCGACCAGGCCCAGCGGGTGGTGCGCCGCCTCCTGGCCGACGATTTTTATTCCGGTTGGGGCATCCGGACCATGAGCAAGAAAGAAAAGCCCTATAACCCCATGAGTTACCACAACGGCTCCGTCTGGCCCCACGACAATGCCATAATCGCCGCCGGCATGCGCCGGTACCAGTGCCTCGCCGAGCTGTACCGCCTGACTTCCGGCCTCTTTGAAGCGAGCGCTTTCTTTTCCTACAACCGCTGGCCCGAACTCTTCTGCGGCTTTACCCGCAGGGGGCTCACCGGTCCGGTACGGTATCCCATCGCCTGTGATCCCCAGGCGTGGGCGGTGGGAAGCATTTTTTCCCTTTTGCAGAGTTTATTAGGTTTAGATTGCCGGGAGAACACCATATATATTAATCGGCCGCTTCTTTTTCCGGGAGCCAAGCGCCTCGAGATGCGCAATCTGGCCGTGGCCCAGAGCCGCATCGATCTAGCCTTCGAAGAAAGGGAAGGGCAAGTCTTCTGCCAGGTATTAAGGAAGGAGGGTAATATAAAGGTTATCATTGAAGCGTAGTCTGCCCTTCCTTGACTTTTGCTGTGTTCCTGGGCTATAATGGTAGTGTTAAAGTATTCCATCAGGGGGAGGAATCGAGTATGCGCATCGCCATGTTGCACTGGGCTTTTCCCCCCATTATAGGCGGGGTAGAGTCTCATCTGGCCCTCCTTTGTCCGCGGCTGGTGCAGCAGGGTCATTCCGTAGGCCTGTTAACGGCTACGGCTCCGGGAACCCTGGCCCATGAGACCTGGCGAGGAGTGGCCATCCGGCGCTCTCCTCTCCTGGATCTTAACTCTCTAACTCCGGAGCTTATTGAAGCCAAGGCTACAGAAATACGCCGGGTTATGGAGGATTTCCTCCTTGATTTCCGGCCCGACGTGGTTCATGCCCATAACTTCCACTACTTCAGCTTCGTACATGCTTCCGCCTTACAGGAGATCTGCGCTCGCCATGGCTGGCCCCTCGTGCTTACGGCCCATAATGTGTGGGATGACGAACTGTGGGAGCGCATGAATACCCTTGTCCGCGGTTGGGATGCCGTGATCGCCGTGAGCCACTACATACGCCAGGAGTTGATCGTGAACGGCTATCCCCCCGAGCGGGTGGCGGTGGTTCACCACGGTATCGACCACCACATCTTCCAACCGCCTACGGCTTTAGACCTGCAGAATCTTTACCGAGCCTATCCTGCCCTTCGCGGGCGGCGGGTCATCTTTCACCCAGCCCGTATGAGCCTGGCCAAGGGCTGCGACGTCGGCCTGCGCGCCCTGGACATAATCAGGCGCCAGGTACCGGACGTCATACTCGTTATGGCTGGAACTTCTAATACGGTGGACTGGGGTCAAAAACAGCCGACCGAAATAGTCTACATCAACAGGCTCATAAAAGAGCTGCAGCTAAGGGACCACGTGTTCGTCCGCTTCTTCCCTTGGTTCGAAATACCCCAAATCTACAAAGGTGCCGAGATCTGCTGGTATCCGTCATCTTTCCAGGAGCCCTTCGGGCTGGTAATGCTGGAGGCCATGGCCAGCGGCAAGCCTATAGTAGTCAGCCGGGCGGGCGGTATGCCCGAAGTGGTGCGCCCAGGTCATAACGGTTTCCTGATATCTCCTAAAGACTACGAAGACCTCGCCCGCTACACTATCTTCCTGCTCCGCAATCCAGGTATCGCCGCCACCATAGGCCAGAACGGGCGGCGCATGGTGGAACAGCACTTCACCGTCGAACTCATGACCAGAGCTACCCTTGATGTTTACCAGGATACCTTGGGCCTGTTGCAAGCTCAAACGGGCTAACAACTGGTGGCAAAAGGGGAGCGGAAAAAATGGGCAAGGAAGGCAAAATCGTTTTGGTTTCCAACCGCGGCTCGTACACTTTGAAGGAGACCGGGGGCCAAACGGAAGTCGTTCCGGCCATCAGCGGCCTGGTATCCGCCGTGGAGCCCGTTCTTAAGGAAAGGGGCGGGGTATGGGTGGCGTGGGGCGGCCGGGAAGCCGCAGATCCCGGCGGCCCCGGCCTGAGGATGAGGGTACCACCCGAAGAACCGTCCTATTTCTTCGCAGAAGTGCCTTTAACCGCCGAAGAAATACGGCTGTACTATCACGGCTTTACCAACGGCGCCCTCTGGCCCCTGTGCCATTATTTTCTCGAGAAATGCCGTTACGATCCCCTGGAGTGGGCCGCCTACCGCCAGGTTAACAATAAGTTCGCCCTGGCGGCCCTGGCCGAGGCCGGTGAAGGCGATACGGTCTGGGTTAACGATTATCACCTGGCCCTGGTACCCTCCATCCTGCGGCGCCACCGGCCGTACCTCAAGCAGGTCTTTTTCTGGCATATACCCTTTCCCCATTACGACCTCTTTGCCACTTTACCCTGGGCCCGGGCCCTACTGCGGGGCCTTCTGGGCAGCGATATAATAGCCTTTCACCTAGTGGATTACAGCCACAACTTCCTGCAAGCGGTAAACAAGCTCCTCGATGCGCCTGTGGATTACAACTCCTTAACCGTCCGGTGGAACGGCAGGAAAATCATGGTGCCGGCCTGGCCCATGGGCATCGACTTCGAAGCTTTCCAAAAGTTGGCACGGGAGCCCGGCATCCGGCAACGGGCCGAAGACCTGAGGCGTCAGATCGGTGTGGAGAAAATCGCCCTGGCCATCGAGCGTTTGGACTACACCAAAGGCATTTTGGAAAGACTTGTGGCCTTTGAGCGTTTCTTAGAAGAGGCGCCGGAGTGGCGCGGCCGCCTTGCCCTGCTACAGATAGCCGTACCCAGCCGCACGGCCATTCCCGCCTACCGGCAGCTGCGGAGCCAGGTAGAAGAAGCCGTTGGCCGGATCAACGGCCGGTTCAGCGAGGGCAGTTATCGCCCCATCCACTATTTCTGGCGGGGGATCCCCAGGCGTGAGCTGGTGAGCTACTATCTGGCAGCCGACCTGATGCTGGTTACCCCCCTGCGGGACGGTTTGAATCTCGTGGCCAAGGAATATGTCGCCAGCCGGGTGGACGGTACCGGCGTCCTTATCTTGAGCCGCTTTGCCGGCGCGGCGCGGGAGCTCAGGGAGGCCCTCATTGTAAATCCCTACGATATTGAGGGAATGGTCGCCGCCTTGAGAACTGCCTTAGCCATGCCCCTGTCCCAGCAGAAGCAGCGGCTGTTCCGGCTGCAGGAGCAGGTCCGGCGTTGCGATGTGCGGTGGTGGATCGCCGGCTTCCAGCGGGCCCTTCTGGAGCGTGAGATTAAAGAAGATGAAAGTGTACGCCGAACCATACGCCTTAGCGGCTATAATAGAATCCCATCCACAAGTGCTGTTGATGCTTGATTATGACGGCACCCTGGTTCCCTTGGCTCAACGGCCGGAACAGGTCAGGCCTCCTCGGGACCTGGTGCAAATCCTGGCGGATCTGGCCGTCAGGCCCGGTCTTAAGCTGGCGATCATAAGCGGTCGCCCCCTTGAAGATCTGTGCCGCCTCCTCCCCATAAAGGGGGCTTACCTGGCGGGTTCCCACGGCAGGTACTTATCGGTGCCCGGTACACGCGGCGGAGAGCCGCGTAGGGTAATCCGGCTGGGTCCCCCCGGTCCCGGCCGTAAAGTCTGGGAGGCGGTGCGGTCCCTGGCCCAGGCGGCGGCCGCCGGCGTTAAGGGCCTGTGGGTGGAGGACAAAGAAGAAGGTATAGCCTTGCATTACCGGGAAGCCGAGGGTTCGCAGGTAGAGGGCGTGCTGCTTTCCTTTGTCCGGAATGTGGAGCCCTGGCTGGAGTCCGAAGGCCTAGAGCTACTTCATGGCAACAAAGTCTTGGAGGTCAGGATTCGCGGAGTCCACAAAGGCCTGGCGGTGGAATACTTAAGAAGCCTTCACCCTCGGGCCTTTCCCGTTTACCTGGGCGACGACACCACCGACGAAGACGCCTTCCGCGCCTTACAGGACCGGGGACTGGCCGTACAGGTGGGCCCGCCGCGGCCCTCCGGGGCTTCCCTTCGGCTGCCCTCACCGGCAGCAGTAAAGGAATTTCTGGCCTTACTCCACGGAGCAGGCCGTCAAACCATATCAGCTTATCGGTGCCAGTAAGGAGGTTTGCAGCAGGTGTTGGCTATGTCTACCATACGCAAAGCTGTCATCCCCGCTGCCGGCTGGGGTACCCGCTTCCTGCCTGCCACTAAGGCCCAGCCTAAAGAAATGCTCCCCATCGTGGATAAGCCGGCCATCCAGTATATAGTAGAAGAAGCCGTACAATCCGGCATCAGCAATCTCCTCATAATTACCGGCAAGCACAAGCGGGCCATCGAGGACCACTTCGACCAATCCGTGGAGCTGGTAAACCTGCTCAAGGAAAAAAACCACCCCGACCTGGTGCAGGTGGTGGAGGAAGTAGCGTCTCTGGCCGATATCCACTACATCCGCCAGAAGGAACAGCTCGGCCTGGGACATGCCGTGTACTGTGCCCGCCAATTCGTGGGTGAAGAACCCTTTGCTGTCTTGCTGGGCGACGATATTATCATCCATGAGGTCCCCTGCCTTAGGCAGATGGTGGAGGCTTACCGGGAAGTCCGGGCAGCCATCGTGGCGGTTCAGGAGGTCCCGCCACAGGAAACCAGCCGGTACGGTATAATCCGCCCGGCGGACGGGGGCGCAGGCAGGCTCTTCCCTGTGAAAGGCCTGGTGGAAAAACCGCGTCCCGAAGAGGCGCCGTCCAACCTTGCGGTTATAGGGCGTTATATCCTGGTTCCGGAGATATTCCCCATTTTGGCCGACCTTAAACCCGGCGCCGGAGGCGAGATTCAGTTGACCGACGCCTTGCAGGTGCTAGCCCAGGAAGGCCGGGTCTATGCTTACCGCTTCGCCGGCCGGAGATACGATGTAGGCGACAAGCTCGGCTTTCTCCAGGCCACGGTGGAGTTTGCCTTGGAACGTCCGGATCTGGCCGAACCCTTCCGTCAATACTTATGCGGCCTTCTTTCGAAGTTAGAAACCCATGTGGCCGCCGGGCGGGAAGTTTAACCCTCCCGCCCTACTCCTCGTCTTCTTTCTTTCCTTCCGGCTCGGTAAGGCGCTGGCGCAGAGTTTCCGGCCCTTTACCGAACAAGGGTTTGTAGGCCGGAGCCGGCTGCCGGTCCTCATCCTGAGGCTCGAGGGCCGGCGGGCGGAGGTTCTGGAGGGGAACCGGTGAGCGCAGCAGGATGGATTTAAGGGAACGCCAGTCCCAGGGAATCAGCGGCCACAGATAAGGCACGCCGAAGGATTTGGTGGTCATGAGCAGCAGGACGGTCCCCATGGCTACTACTACGAGGCCGGGAAGCCGCCATAAACCCACGCCGATGATGGCCGCGATCCGCACCAGGGTGTTGGCCATCCCCAGTTCGTAGCTGGGTGTGGCAAAAATTCCTACCGCGGCGATGGCCACATAAAGGATAATCTCCGGGTTGAAAAAACCCACCGCCACCGCCACCTCACCGATGAGGACGGCGGCGATGAGCCCCAGCGCCGTAGCCAAGGCCGTGGGCGTGTGGATGGCCGCCATACGCATTAGGTTGATGCCGCCCTCGGCTAGGAGAAACTGCCACATGAGTGGTATGCTTGCTATCTTCTTGGGTCCCAGCCACTCTAAACCGGGAGGAACTAAACTACGGTCCAGGGCAAATAGTAGCCATACCGGGGCCAGGAATATGGAAACCGCTACGCCCAGAAAGCGAACCCAACGCAAGAAAGCCCCTACCAGGGGTTCCTGGCGGTATTCTTCGGCATGCTGCAAATGGTGAAAGAGGGTTACCGGCAGGATCATGACACTAGGGGAGGTGTCTACCATAACCAGGACGTGGCCCTCCAGCAAATGGGTGGCGGCCACGTCGGGCCTCTCGGTGTAGCGCACACGAGGAAAGGGATTCCACCAGTTCCCCGGCGTGATGAGTTCTTCTACCGATTTTTCGGCCATGGGAAGGCCGTCTATTTTTATGGCTTTTATGCGCTTCTTTACCATTTCTACCAGGCGGGGATTGGCGATATCTTTAATGTACGCCACCGCAATGTCGGTCTTGGAACGGCTCCCCGCCTGGAGGATTTCGATACGCAGCCGCGGATCGCGGAGGCGCCGCCGGAGGAGGTTGGTATTATAGAGCAGGGTTTCGACAAAACCGTCGCGGGAACCCCTGACTACCCGTTCCAAATCCGGCTCATCCGGCTGGCGGGCGGGATACTGGCGGGCGTCAATGAAAATTGCTTGTTCAAAGCCGTCGACCACTACGGCAACCCCGCCGGCCAGGATTTTATCTACGACTTTATGAAGATCGTCCAGGGCTTCCACTTCTATATAGTGCACATACTGTTCGAATACCTTCTTGAAAGCATCGACGACCAGGACCTCCCGGTCTAAGCCGGAAAGGGTACGCAAAAGGAAGAGCATTATGTCGTCTTTGACAAAGCCGTCGATGTAAAACAGGCTGGCCTGCCGGCCGGCAAACTTGATATCCCGCCGAATAATATCAAAGCTCTCATTGACTCCCAGCTCCTTGTTCAGCCATTCTGCGTTTACTTCCAGCTTGCGGCTTACCTTTACCCCTTCACCGGTGATGGTCATCAGCTTGGCCCCCAGTACAAATCGTCGTTCCCTTTAGCCCCGGGGATTGAACATAATGGCCATGATGTAGCCGAATAGAATGGCCGCCGTCAAGCCCACCGCTCCTGCCTGCAGACCGCCGGCAAAGGCCCCCAGCAAACCCTTGGTCTGCACCGCTCCTAAGGCCCCTTGGGCCAAAAGATGCCCGAACCCGCTCAAGGGAATTGTCGCCCCGGCGCCGCCGATGTTCACCAGCGGCTGGTACAGGCCCAGGGCGCTCAAGATGGCCCCTCCTACTACAAAGCCCACGAGAACATGCCCCGGCGTTACTTTGTAGGGAGTTAAATCCATAATCAGTTGGCCCACCACGCATATGGCCCCGCCCACGATAAAAGCCATAACAACGCTCACCCCCTCACCCCCTTTCAATAACTACTCCATGCCCGATGCTGGGTATGGACTCTCCCTGGTAGGTAGAGATGGGACTTAGTAAGGCCCCGGTTCCTATGCCGAAGATACGCCTGTAAGTCCCGTCGTTTAACTTGCCCATGAGATGGCCAGCGAAGACCACGGCCGAGCAGGCGCAACCGCTTCCGCCGGCATGGGTGCCCTGGCGCTCGGTATCGTAAATAAGAAGGCCGCAGTCCGTGTACTTATCGCCCAGTTTATAGCCTTTATGTTCCATCAACTTGGTGGCCAGCTCATGCCCTACCCTGGCCAGATCACCGGTAATAATAAGATCGTAATCATCAGGGGTACGGCCGGTATCTTGGAAATGCCGTACCATCGTGTCCACGGCAGCCGGAGCCATGGCCGAGCCCATGTCCTGGGCGTCCTTCTGGCCGAGGTCCACCACCCGTCCTATGGTGGCATGGGTAATCCGCGGACCGTTACCTGAAGGCGCCAGGAGGACGGCTCCCGCTCCGGTGACGGTCCACTGGGCCGTCGGGGGTTTCTGGACCCCCTGCTCGTTGGGAACGCGGTACTGCCGTTCCGCCGTATCGTAATGGCTGCTGCAGGCGACCACCACATGGGTAGCAAAACCGCCGTCAATTAACATGCTGGCCAGGGCCATCCCCTCATACATGGTGGAACACGCACCGTAGAGGCCCAAGAACGGGATGCCGAGATTGCGGGCGGCATAATTGGCCGAAATGGTCTGGTTCAACAGGTCGCCCGCCAGGAGAAAATCGATGTCCTGCCACTGCAGTTGGGCCTTGGCAATGACCATCTTGACGGCCTCTTCCAGCATCTTGCGTTCGGCCTTTTCCCAACTGTCTTCGCCAAAATAGGTATCGTCAATTACCATATCGAAGGTGTCCCCCAGGGGACCCTCCCCTTCCTTAGGACCCACCACCGAGGCGGTGGCCACCACTACCGGTGGATTGGCAAATTGAATGGTGTGTTTGCCCATCCTCTTGCTTGCCGAGGTCAACGGTCGGTCACCTCTACGTCTGCCAAAGTAGCCCCTGGCCATATTATCCGCCAATTCCAGCCGCCTTTATGCACCCCAGACGTATCACCCCTTCGCCTAATACCAGGCCTCTAGGACGGGCGGTTCCAGGATGCTGGCGGTATGGGGTTTAATCGACCCATACAGTTCGAGGTCCCACCGGGCGTAGAAGGCGTATTTCCGACGGTGTTCAGCAGGGTTAACCCACCCCAGGTGCTTGACGCGGATGTGGCTCTGGTAGGCCGGTAGACCGTAGCGATATGCGATGGGCCAGCGACCGCAGTGGATGGGCGTCTGGGGCCAAACTACTGGCCGGGAGGGATCGTAGCGCACCCAAAAACGCACAAAGCGGGGCCAGGGATTCCAGCCTCCATCCACACGGTAATGCATTTCTCCTCCCCAAAAATCAAACAGTCGAAATTCTATAGCGTGGTAATCTTCTTGTTGGGTTAGGCCGTCAATTTCCTGTACGATGGCGTCCTCAAAGACCTCGTCGGCGTCGATGGCCAACAGCCAGCGGGGGGTTCGCCTTACGGCAAGTTCCCAAAGGCAGGCCCTGACCAGCCCTTCGTTTGTGGCAAAAAGGTTCTCAGGGGTTCGGGCCAGGGTTACCACTTTGGGATAAGCCAGGCAGAGCCGGGAAGTGTCGTCCGTAGATCCATCATCGAGCACCACTATTTCATCAACCCAACCGGAGAGATGGTTTAAAACCCTGAGGAGGTAACGCCCGCTTTCATTGCGGACTGGGAGCATGGCAACTATTTTGGGCGCCATTGTTGAGAGACGACCTCCTTAAGGGTGACGGCGGCGCTAGGAGATATAGGCAAAGGCCCGAAACCCGGCAGCGGGTCACCTTCTACTATTCGGGTATCCAAGACTGATACCTGTAGGTCTGCCTGGCACCGGGCGCCAGTTTGCATATTAACCGCCAAGGCGCTGACTAAGGGGCCGCTGTTTACCTCCGCCTGCCCGGTTACTCCCTGGCGGTCCTCATAAGTTATAACTAGTTTATATTCATAAGTCACCTTGCTAAGGCCAATTCTCGAGGTAAAAGCGAGGGGTATTAGGACGCAATTAACTGTGATAGGCACAAACTGGCAGGAAATTACCCGCAGGGGCGGTGCAGGAGTAGGGCGCCCGGCTGCAAAATAACCCCAAACCAATTCCCGAAAATTGTTCAACCAGCAACTGTCTATAAGTCGCCGGACACTCATCCGGGCGATCTCCATAGGCTGGGCTTCCTGCTTGGGGCGGGACCCTAAACAGGGCAAAAGGAGATCGCTTCTTACGGTTACCTGCAGGACTAAATACTCCTGTACCAGGCAAATTATGCTTACCTCCTGGTAACGCGTGCTAAATCGGTTACCCACATTAGAAGCTACGGCTGTTAAGGCCATGGCTTATTCCTCGCATCGGAAGGCCGCCTACCGGCGGCCTTCCCACCATGTCTTTAAGGCGAGGCTTGGGCTACGAAGTAAAAATCCACCGTAAGATCAATGTTTTTAGCCACGTTGCCGGTGTCTACCGGGAGGGTGGCGCTGAACTGAAGGATTTCGCTGTCGGGTGAAGCCAGGAAACGGCCCTCGGTGGGATGGTCAATGAGGGCCGACAGGGGGCTGTTGTTGTAGATGATTTCTCCGCCTGGGCTAGTCTGAATGGTTACTAACAGGCGGTCGGCCAAGATCTGAGCTTGCCGTGGCGAGCTGGTTCCAGCTTCCCTCCAATCAGCGAAAATATAATAAAAGACGTCCACATCTCCGTCGTTGGTCACCGTTATTGGGGGCGATCCCATTACCGTTTGGCCGGGAACCAAGCTGGTGTTATTGAAAATGGCCCCCGTTGGAGTAATGGATATAGATGGGCTACTGCTTCCCAGGGCATTGGCAGTGTTATTAACGGACGCAGTAAAAGCCATCCGCAATCATCCCTCCCTTCGACTGGATAAGAAAGTGGTTTCCCACAACGGCCTGCAGGACTCCATAAAGCTCCTCTCAAATACTTCACTATATAATATGCGGAGGCTAGTGGAAAAGTTACCCTGCGGCACTTTTGGACGGTGGAAGAAGGAGCCGCCGGCGTAGCCTTCTAAATAGGGAGGCCACCCCTTGGCTTTAACTTCCCTACCGGGAAGTCCCCGCCAGTAAGGACGAGGATAAAAGGCAAGGAGATAATCTTAGCATAATTGAGTTCCTATGGTAAGATATGGACTCGTATCCTCCCTAGCGCCATGGCCAGCATCACCGCTAACGCTAGAGCGCATCTTAAACTCATCTTCTTTAATCCCCGAATAAAGTGTTGCTCAAAACCAAAACTCTGGTCTAATCTGCTGTTTACTCGCTCCACCGCTGTACGCTTCTTGTAAAGTTCCTGCCAACGGT